>JANYGE010000329.1 GCA_025362535.1 Hyphomicrobiales bacterium | reverse complement strand
GATCAATACGCACCATCATTTCTATCAAACGCTGACACGGGCCCATCCACAGGCGATCAATAAGGAATTGTTTGATTGGCTGAAAGCACTTTATCCGGTTTGGGCAAGGCTTACGCCTGAGGCGCACCGGTTGGCTACACGCTTGGCATTGACTGAGCTGCTAATGTCTGGCGTCACATGCACGTCTGATCATCACTATGTTTTCCCCGATGGCTTGGATGACGCCATGGACATACAAGTGGAGGAAGCGGCGCACGTGGGCGTTCGCATGATGGTGACACGTGGTTCGATGAATCTTTCGGTGAAGGATGGTGGGTTGCCTCCTGATTCCGTGGTGCAAGATCAGGATACTATTTTGGCTGATTGCGAACGTGTGGTGGGCAAATACCATCAACGGGGTGAGGGGGCGATGGTGCAGATTGCTTTGGCACCTTGCTCACCATTTTCGGTGACGCGTGAATTGATGCGTGAGACTGGGGCTTTGGCTGAGCGGTTGGATTGCAGGCTCCATACGCATCTTGCCGAAACGCGGGACGAAGATGATTTTTGCCAAACCAGATTCGGTATGCGTCCGCTCGATTATCTGGAGGATTGTGGTTGGCTAAACAATCGCACCTGGCTGGCGCATGGAATTTACTTTAATGATGCGGACATCAAAAAGCTGGGTAAGCACGGCGTAGGTGTGTGCCATTGCCCGACATCAAATATGACTCTGGCTTCTGGCCAGTGCCGCACCTGCGAGCTTGAAGCTGCTGGCGTGGCGGTGGGGCTGGGTGTTGATGGTTCAGCCTCAAATGACAGTTCTAATCTTATGGAGGGTGTCCGTCACGCTTTGTTGCTTAATCGGCTGACTTATAATGCAAAAATAACCCATCTTGATGCATTGCGCTGGGCGACCAAAGGTTCAGCTGCTTGTCTCGGACGCAATGATATTGGTGAAATTGCTGTGGGCAAGCAGGCGGATTTGGCCCTATTTACTTTGGATGAGTTGCGTTTTTCGGGAGCTGGTGACCCCCTCGCGGCACTGGTTTTATGTGGAGCCCATAGGGCAGACCGGGTGATGGTGGCAGGCGAATGGAAAGTGATTGCAGGCCAACCTATCGGCATTGATGTGGCCAGATTGCGGGCAGAACACGGACAGGCGGCTGCGAAGATTATTTGACGGCGGCAATTTTAGTGTTAGTGTCAGCTCAACAATAATAAACTAGGGGGTTCGCAGATTGGCAAAAGACAATAGCCAGACTGCTGTGGTGGTTGAAGACTTACATAAGTCATTTGGCCAACTTGAAGTGCTTAAAGGTGTGAGCCTGGCTGCGCGAGAAGGTGATGTTGTGTCGATGATCGGGGCTTCGGGCTCAGGCAAAAGCACGTTTTTACGATGTATAAATTTTCTGGAATTGCCGACGCGCGGCCGCATCTCTGTGACCGGCGAGGAAATCGTTTTGACCCCAGGCAAGGATGGCGATTTGCATCCGTCTGATCGGCGTCAAGTCGAACGCATCCGTACAAAATTGGGTATGGTTTTTCAAAGCTTCAATTTATGGCAGCATATGACTGTTTTGCAAAATGTCATCGAAGCGCCTGTGCATGTGCTTGGCCTTTCCAAAGCAGAAGCGATTGAACGTGCCGAAGCCTTATTGAATAAAGTGGGCCTTTATGAAAAGCGTGATCAGTATCCATCGTTCTTATCTGGTGGCCAGCAACAGCGTGCGGCAATCGCGCGCGCCCTTTGCATGAACCCAAAAGTGATGTTGTTTGATGAACCCACGTCAGCACTTGATCCGGAATTGGTGGGCGAGGTTTTGAAGGTGATTCGTGATTTAGCGGAAGAGGGTCGCACCATGATTTTGGTCACTCACGAAATGAAATTTGCGCGCGATGTGTCTTCGCATGTGATCTATTTGCATAAGGGGATCATTGAGGAACAGGGACCACCTAAACAAGTTTTTGGCGCTCCAAAAAGTGAGCGCTGCAAGCAATTCGTGTCTAGCGTCCATTAGGAAACTAGAGGCGAAAATACGAAACAGTCAGGGGTGTGCCTGCTTCGCTCTAAAACTGAAATATTCACATGAATCCAAGGGAGTACAAAATGAAATATACAACGAAACTGTTATTAGCCGCAGTCGCCGCTGCAACCATGTTTGCAGTAACACCAGCCTTTGCCGATCTGAAGATGGGTGTGGCTGCTGAACCTTATGCTCCATTCACCTCGAAAGATGCATCTGGCAAATGGGTTGGCTGGGAAGTTGATTTCATGGATGCCTTATGCGCTGAAATCAAAGAAAAATGCGCGATTGAAGAAGTGGCATGGGATGGCATTATTCCGGCGCTTCAGGCCAAGAAGTTCGATATGATTATGTCGTCGATGTCGATTACGCCTAAGCGTGCCGAAACCATCAACTTCTCGGATATGTATTATAACTCTGCTGCTGTTATCATCGGGCCAAAGGGTGATGATAAGGATTTTTCACCTGAACATCTTTCCGGCAAGACTGTTGGCGTGCAAATCGCAACGACCCATGCAGCTTACATTGCCAAGTATTATGCGCCAAAGGGTGCAGTTGTAAAAACCTACGCAACACAGGATGAAGCAAATGCTGATCTTGCTGCCGGTCGTCTTGATTATGTGATGGCAGATGGTGTTGCTCTTGATGCATTCCTCACCTCTGAGCAAGGCGGTTGCTGTGAGCAAAAGGGTGCTGTTCCGATTGATGTTGAAGTGCTTGGTCCAGGCGTTGGCTTCGGCATTCGCAAAGAAGATACAGACCTTCTCGCCAAAGTGAATGCTGGTATTAAAGCCTTGGCGGCAAATGGAACTTTTGACAAAATCACAGCCACTTGGAAACTTGATGGTAAAGTGGTTACACCCGCAAAATAAGAAATGAGATGGGGCCGCAAAGTTTGCGGCCCTTTTTTTAGGGTCATGAAATTGATTTTAGCTGCAGCACCTTTGAGCGAATTGCTATCCTTTGGAGACAAAGGTTATGGTGATGAGATGTTTTGGGGCGCTTTGCGTTCCGTGCAAATCGCCTTTTTTGCCTATGCATTTGGCCTCTGTCTTGGTCTCGCTGGTGCCATGGGTAAACTATCGGGTGGTCGGGTTTTGAAAGCCATATTGGAAGGCTACACCACGTTGGTTCGGGCGGTGCCTGAATTGGTCCTGATCCTCTTGTTATATTATGCTGGCACTGATGGTTTGAACAGTTTGATTGTTGCCTTAGGTTTTCAACGCATTGAAATCAATGGACTGGTTGCTGCGATTTTTGTTTTGGGATTTGTTCAGGGTGCCTATCACACTGAAGTTCTTCGCGCCGCTATCCAAGCCGTACCAATAGGGCAGTCTGAAGCGGCCAAGGCTTATGGCATGTCGCCTTTTCTGCGCTTCCGGCGCATCACACTCTCAGCGATGTTGCCTAATGCCATTCCTGGCCTTGCTAATCTGTGGCTGAATGTGACGAAGGATTCTGCATTAATCTCCGTGGTTGGCTTCACCGAGCTTGCGTTAGCAACGCGTCAGGCTGCGGGAGTCAGTAAGCAATATCTGGTTTTATATCTTGTGGCGCAAGCCGTTTATCTGTGCATCTCATTTGCGTCCGGCCAGTTTTTTAACTGGATGGAACGTCATGTGCGGCGCGGCCAACCTAAATTAGCGTGAGGCAAAAATGCATTGGTCATGGTTGCCAGAATATTTCCCAATTATAGCTCACGGGCTCTATGTCACGCTGTTCATCCTGGTGTTTTCTGTGGTTGTGGGCTTTATACTTGCTGTGCCTATTGGCCTGATTCAGGTTACGGGGTCTGCGCCCGCGCGTTGGATCGCCGGAGCGTTTTGTGGTTATATTCGTGGCACACCTCTGCTCACACAACTTTGGTTGTTGTATTATGGTCTTGGTTCAACGTTTCCGCTGATCCCGGGCTTTCGAGAGCACTTCATGTGGCTTGTCCGGCTTGACGCATTTTATTATGCGCTTCTGGCATTCACGCTCAGTTTTGCAGGCTATGAGGCGGAGATTATGCGGGGTGCTTTTTTAAGTGTTCCGCGCGGTGAATTAGAAGCCGCACGCGCCTTCGGGATGAGCCCGTGGAAAGTTAATTCTCGGATTTGGTTCCCACGTGCGGTGTTACAAGTGTTGCCCACATTGACGGGCGAGGTTATTGGCCAGCTGAAATCAACGCCTTTGGTGTTCACCATTCCAGTGTTAGACCTGATGTCAGCCATCTCTCAGGTTCGTCAAGACACTTATATTATCTATGAGCCACTGATATTTCTGGCGATCATTTACATGATACTAACCTACTTCATCACACGTGCTTTTGGTTACTTGGAAAAGCTGATACCACAGAGGCGATGATGTATGATCGTATCAAGGGTTTTACTGGTGAGTTCGTGGCATTGCGCCACGATTTGCACATGCATCCGGAATTGGCTTTTGAGGAGGTTCGCACTTCCAAAATCGTTGCCGAAGAATTGGCCAGAATGAGTTTTGGCGTCACCACGAATGTGGCGGGCACTGGCGTGGTTGGCACTTTGGTCAATGGCACCAGCCGCAAGGTTGTGGCCATTCGCGCTGATATGGATGCGCTGCCTATCCAAGAAACCACGCAACTGCCCTATGCTTCACGCTATGATGGCAAAATGCATGCGTGCGGCCATGATGGCCACACCAGCATGTTGCTGGCAACAGCGCGCTATTTAGCTGAAACATTAAATTTTGATGGCACGGTGCATTTGATTTTTCAGCCCGCTGAAGAAGACATTAGCGGGGCCAAGCGCATGGTGGAGGAGGGGATGTTTAAGCGTTTTCCTTCTGACGCAATATTTGCCCTGCATAATATTCCGGGTGAGACTGTTGGCCAAGTGCGGGTGCGAACCGGTGCGATTACTGCAAGTGTGGATATTGTTGATGTGACCATTCGGGGTGTTGGTGGTCACGGTGCCTTGCCACATCTGGCGGCTGATCCAATTGTTGCTGCAGCGAGTGCTGTCATGGCGCTGCAAACTGCGGTATCGCGCAATGCTGATCCGCTCGATCCTTGTGTTGTGACAGTCGGCGCTTTCAATGGCGGTGTTCTTGCTACGATAATTCCAGAAACTGTGTCGATCAAAATTGGTGTACGAACGTGTTCGATCCAGATGCAGAAACTAATGGCACAGCGTATTCCAGCGATTTTGCAACAGCAGGCTGCTTCGTTTGGGTGTGTGGCAGAGGTTGAATATGGCCAAGGCATTTCTTATCCGGCGTGTTTCAATGATGCGGGATCAGCACAATTGGTGCGTGATGTTGCGCTGAGTTTAGGTCAAGATTTACGCCGTGTTGAAATGGCTGGGCCTTACATGTTCTCAGAAGATTTTTCGTTTATGCTCGATGCAGTGCCCGGATGTTATTTTGGTATGGGCAATGGCGACAGCCGGGGGCTTCATGATTCAGGTTATGATTTCAATGATGAGTTGCTGGTTAAAGGCACTCAATTCTGGGCCAATTTAGTTGAGCGGATGTTGAAGATTCAATAGATAAATTTGGTCTATTGCACGAGACCTCGGGCATCCACTTTGGCAGCGCCAAGAACGGTTTCGCCCCTTACAAAAACAACTTCATCAAAGAGATTGGTC
Source organism: Hyphomicrobiales bacterium (assembly GCA_025362535.1). Classification (GTDB taxonomy): domain Bacteria; phylum Pseudomonadota; class Alphaproteobacteria; order Rhizobiales; family Aestuariivirgaceae; genus Aestuariivirga. The sequence continues at coordinate 2,604 of JANYGE010000329.1, read as the reverse complement.
ACTGGGCAAACGTGATTGGGGGTTATGCGAACGAGATCGCCAATTGCTGGCTTTTGCAAAAGCTTTGAGATGTCGAGATAACCATGCTCTTCGTTTGCAGCATAGACTTTTGCGTCTCCAAGCGCGTGAGAAACGCCATAGCCTTCGAGGCCGAGCAGGTCGCTGGTCAATGCCTTTGTTCCCGCATCAATCATCGCACGATCGGAAGTTGGTCGGCTTACTACGGTGGCTAGAACACTCAGGGCGCAATCTTCGAAGCTGCAGGTGTCGCGCGCAACAAGCGAGCGATCAAAGTAGATGTAAGTGCCGGCACGGTATTCAGTCAATTGAGAAAGGCCCTCATCTTTCCACATGTCGGGCGATCCACCGGACGAGATCGTATGCACGTCTAATCCGGCACGTGTGCAGCGGTCTCGGGCGTCTACCAGAAAATCTTCGGTTTGCTCGCGTTGGCCTGTGCCTGCGTAAGTCATTAGGCCGCCAAACTTAAGACCAGCGGTCTTTTCAATAATCTGCGCTAATTCTAAAGCTGCCGCAGGTGATTGCACACCATTGCGTGCGGCACCCGTATCACATTCAACTAAAACCGAAATGGCGCGGCCTGCCGATTTGCCTGCCGCGGCTAACCCCTCAATCATTTCACGATTATCGGCTACGACGGCAATATCGCTACGCCGTGCAAGAGCGGCGAGACGTTCAATTTTTTTGGGACCGACGACGTTAAAGGTCAGGAGCATATCGGTTATGCCTGCATTGGCCATGACCTCTGCTTCACCGAGCTTTTGCACCGTTATGCCTTTGGCCCCTTGCGCTATTTGATACTGAGCGAGACCCACGAGCTTATGGGTTTTGATGTGCGGGCGGTTTGCAAGGCCAAGCGTATTGCACCGCGCCTGCCACCGCGTGACATTGCGCTCCACCACATCGATGTCAATAATTGGCACTGGCGTTTCCAGGTCCTCCAACTTATTGCCAATTGGGCGAAGTTTTAGATAATCGGTGATTGCCATGTGTTCGCTATCTTTCTTTAGGGTGGCGTGAGGCGGAAGTCTTTGCCTTCTGGCAAAGTCTGCCCGCCATCAACAATGATGGTTGTGCCAGTGATATATGAAGCATCATCTGAGACAAGGAAAAGCGCAGCATTAGCAATATCGCGTGGTGTGCCAAGGCGACCCAGCGGCACGCCTTCTTCCATCATCTTGATGAAGGCAGCGGAGCGGTGTTCTTGCATGCCATCCGTCAAGATATTGCCGGGTTCGATGCCATTGACTGTAATGTTGTAGCTGGAAAACTCCAGAGCTGCGGCTTTGATGAAACCGTTGATGCCAGCCTTGGATGCAGAATAATGGCCATGACCCGGGCTGGTTACACGCGGGCCGGTGATTGAAGATGTGAAGACCATGCGGCCACTGCCTTTGGATTTCATGACGGGCAGGGCGGCTCGAGCAGAGAGAAAGGTGCCTTTCAAATTGACAGCCAAAACCTGATCCCATTCTTCTGGCGAAATATTCTCGATCAATGTCCAGGGATAGATACCTGCGTTCTGCACCAGAATATCGAGACTGCCAAAGGTTGAAACAGCCAGAGCAACCGCCGCCTGATTGTCTTCAAAATTAGATACATCGATCTTGATAAATCGGCCATTAAGGCGATGCGCTGTTTCCTCGCCAGCCTGTACCAGATTGTCGGCGATCACAACCCGTGCTCCTTCCTCAACGAAGCGTTCAGCAATTCCGGCACCGATGCCGCGAGCGGCTCCAATGATCAAAGCAACTCGCCCGTCTAACCTGCCGCTCATTTCAATTTCTGCCTAATTGTAAGTTTCACAGTGTCCAAGAGCACAGCTGCAAGAACCAAACTGCCAAGGATCATTTGTGTGTAATGCGCAGGCATGCCCATAAGATTGATGGCGGTTTGGATGGCGTGGAGCAAGAGCACACCAGCATAAACCCCGGGGAGTTTCCCGACACCACCCTTAAGGCTGACACCACCGATGACCACAGCAGCAAAAGCTTGAAACAGCATGCCAACGCCCAAGCCAGCAGATGCACCTGAGGTCCTGATGGCGAGTAGCCATCCGGCAAAGCCTGCAATGGCGCCTGCCAATATGAAGGAAATCCAGATCAGTTTATTGACGGCGATGCCGGCGCGAAATGTGGCAGCCTGGTTTCCACCTATCATGGTGATGTGACGGCCGAACGGTGTTTTAGACATAATGAAAGTGAACACAGCAAAGCCAACTATGGCAAGCCACGCGATCAGAGGAATGCCAAGAAATGTATCGATGCCAATAAAGCGAATGCTGGGTGCGAGGTCTTGTGCTGAGCGACCACCAGAAATCGCGACAACCAAACCTCTGACCCAGATGTAAGAGGCGAGCGTCACAATAAAAGCATCCATCTTGAGGCGCACCACAAGCAATCCATTTAGCGCACCAATTATCGCTCCGACAGCAAGCGCAATTACTAGAGATACGGGGAGCGCTAACCATTCTGGTGTGAGCGTCCATCCGATGCCAATACCATGGGAACAGAAAAGAATGCCTGTCACCATTGCAGAAAGTGCGGCAACGGATTCAACTGAAAGATCCATGTGGCCTGCGAT
>JANYGE010000419.1 GCA_025362535.1 Hyphomicrobiales bacterium | reverse complement strand
CATCGCGGTAATTTTGGGCGGCACCAGTTAAATCACCGTGATCTGCTTTGATGAGCCCGGTAATGAATAGTGTGCGATTTGCTGCGTGATCGCCTTGCAATGGGAAGCGCTGAATGAGTTCGGCGGCATCGTCTGACTGATGAGCTTTAGCTAGAGTGATCAATAAGCGCACGCGTTCGCTTTCAGGCATTGCCTCATAGGCAGCGATTTTTTGGACACTGATTTGTGTGGCAGCCAGCGCTGCTGAATTTAAGCAAACTAGGCCAAGTGCCAAAGGCAACAAATAGTGAAGAGCGCGCTTAGTTGCGCGCCCTTTTGAGATTTTATTTTTTGAAGTCATGTGACTTGCCTTATGGGCTGGTGCCATGGATAACGCCGCCAATTTGCAAGTAACCGCGCGTTGGATTGTTAACAGGGTCGCCGCCTATCGGTTGAGGGGAGGTGGCATCGACGTTAAATATGCCTGTGAATTCTTTGCCCGTGGCTCCGAATAGTGATCCATAGAAGGGACTTGCGTCTGCGCTTGAAAGCCAACCGTTATTTGTGGTGTCCATGGCGGCAGTGCCGGTTACTGAATTGCCTGTTGCAGTGAAACCGATTGTGCCGTTCAGCAGAATTTTTTCGTCCATCCACTGTTGGTAATCTTCATTTAGAGGCTGGGAAGCTCCATTTACAGTGACGATATCATAGTAATTGTCTGCGGCCAGTGTGCCCCATGTTTCTGGGGTGAGAGTTCCGGTAACTGCTTTTGTGCCGAAATTGACATCAACTTTGCTGCTGCCTGTTACACCCCAATTGTTGTTGTGCAATAATATGTGGCCCGTTCCTGAACGATCCTCATACCAATTCGACGATTGTGCAGTGGCGGCAAATTTGCCTGTGAAAGTTGCTGATGCAACGGCAGGCATCTGCGCTAATGTGGTTTTTTGTGCAACAGTGCCGCCGAGTGGATCATAGTCTTCAAAGGACCAAGCTTCATGTCCAGCTGCACCTGAGCCATTGGTATCATCACGGTAATGAATTGCGCGGCTGTTGTTAAATGTCCAAACTTGCAGCACTTCGTCGGCTTTGCCCTTCACATAATTGCGATATTCTTTGTAACCGCCACCGGGGCCAGTGCCTGGGCCCGTGGTAAAGCTAGTTGTAGTGTGGGTGCTGCCATAGACATATTCGTCCATTTTTTTGCTGGTGGGCCAAGCCGCGTTGTTGGTGGATTTTGTGTCAATGGCGAATGTTGCAGTGCTGGGGCTGCTTCCTATTTTTAAGGTTGACTTGGCGGTGCCAGATGAGGGAGCTAAAAAGAGACTTTTTTCCAAAGCTATGGTTGTGTCACCAGTGGTCAACGTTGTCGTGTTGCCTGTGTTGGTCGAGGTAGTGGTTCCAGTACCGGTTCCTGTTCCGGTCCCCGTGCCAGTCCCGGTTCCGGTTCCGGTTGAAGCTGTTGCACAGTTCGGGTCATCAATGCCACATACGCTTACGCCAGATGAGGCAAGACTTAAGGCAGAACCATCGCCACCGGCACAACCCGCCAAAGCTGTCGTTGTTGCTAATAGTGCACACAAAGATACAAACCGCATAATACTCACCCAAACTGACCCAGATATTGCTAAACTTGGACGAGTTGTTCTAATTTTACGTTAAGCATCATAATTTTTATTTGGATCGAATTGGCACAGATGATTGAGAGTTTTGAAACCTGGTATGAAGCGACTGCGACACGCAGCACTGCCGCATTGCCGCTCTCCCAGAAACTTAAAGCCGATGTGTGCATTGTTGGTGGCGGGCTGGCCGGGCTTACCACTTGCCTCGAATTGGCGCGGGCGGGACTCTCAGTTGTGCTCCTCGAAAAATCATTGCTTGGCTCTGGCGCATCGGGGCGCAATGGTGGGTTTGTGTCCAATGGTTTTGCTTTGGGCATGGAAGATGTGGAACGCCATGTTGGCTTGGACGCGGCCCGTGCGCTGTATGATTTATCGCGCAAGGGAACTGACTATGTGCGGCGCGAAGTTGCGCCCACGGATAAGATGGGCGATGGCTGGATTGTGGCTTCACGCCATGATGATCACGGCGGACTTAAAGCCCATGGCCAAGCGATGCAGCAGCACTATGCTGAAGAACTTCAACATTTTTCAACCGACGAAACGCGGCAACGCTTGGCAAGTCCGCGCTATTTCGAAAGCCTGCTTTATCCCAAGGCCTTTCATATTCATCCTTTGCGCTATTGCCTAGCACTGGCGGCAAAGGCGAGGCTTGCAGATGCTATCATTTTTGAAAATAGCCCGGTAATTTCTTCGCAAAAATCTGGTTCGGAATTTTTGATAAAAACCGCCCATGGCGAAGTACGGGCGCGTCATGTGGTGCATTGTGTATCATCCACTGGGCGCGCGGTTCATAAGCCATCAGGCCGGGCAGTTCTTCCAGTTGCGACTTATATAGCAGTGACTGAGCCGCTTGAACAAAACTCGATCAACACGCATTCTGCCATTGCCGATACAAGGCGGGCCGGAGATTACTACCGCTTGATTGATCAGGGGCGGATCCTATGGGGCGGGCGGATTACCACACGCGTCTCACCACCTTCGCGCCTAGCTTGGCGCATGAAGCAAGATATGCTCGCAACTTATCCTGCGCTTGGCGATCCAAAAATTGAACATTCCTGGGCAGGCTTGATGGGCTATGCCTTACACAAAATGCCTTTGATTGGGCGCGACGCAGAGGGGCAATGGTTTGCCACAGCTTTTGGTGGGCATGGTTTGAACACAACTGCTATGGCTGGCCTCATTCTTGCTTCAGCAATTGTGGATGGCGATGATAGCTATCGCAGGTTTGTGCCGTTTGCACCGCAATGGGCTTTTGGCCAGCTCGGAAGGCTGGGGGTTCAAGGCTCCTATTGGTTGATGCAGATCAAGGACAAACGTGACGAATCACGGCTTTTTTCGTCCACATAAGCAAGTATTGCCGCTGTCATGTTTGGCTGCTATGAGCGCACGCATTCTGGACGGGAAGAGAGCACTTCAATGTCGATCACTTTAGACGAAGATTATAAACCGCATGATTCCGAGCCCTTTATGAATGAGCGGCAGGTTGAATATTTCCGGCGCAAACTTATAGCGTGGAAAGAAGATATTCTGCGTGAGAGCAAAGAAACCCTGACGCATTTGCAAGATGAGAATCATATTTTGCCTGACGTGGCAGATAGAGCCTCTTCGGAAACTGACCGTTCACTCGAGCTTCGCACCCGTGATCGCCAGCGCAAATTAATTTCAAAAATTGATTCAGCTTTGAAGCGCGTTCAAGATGGCTCCTATGGCTATTGCGAAGAAACGGGTGAGCCGATTGGTTTAAAGCGCTTGGATGCGCGCCCAACCGCAACTCTTTCCATTGAAGCCCAAGAACGTCACGAAAAACGCGAGCGGGTTTACCGCGACGAATAATTAGCCGCGCAACACGGCACAGGCTTCTTCAAGCAAGCTTTGCGATGAAGCAGCTAAAACATTGCCGCCTTGGGTTGGGTCATTGTCAGTCCAGGTTCCAACAACGCCGCCCGCCCCTTCGATGATCGGGATTAAGGCCGCGATGTCATAAATCTGCAAGCCTGGATCGAGAGCCATATCAAGGTGACCTGCTGCAAGCAGGCTGAAAAAATATGCATCCCCGCCAAAGCGCATCGAGGTTACGGTTTTTTGCAAATTTTGGAAATTGGGGTGTTTGGCATATAAATAAGGCGAGGTGGTGCCGGCTGAGGCTTTGGCCAAAGATGAGGCGGCACGCACATGAATGGCGTCGGTCTTGCCCTGGTGCTGGTGCCATGCACCAAGCGGATTTCCATAAAACAATTCGCCCACAAAGGGCTGGTTCATCACACCGAGCATCGGTTTGCCATCGCGATAGAGCCCGATCAAAGTGGCCCATGTCGGCATGCCAATGACAAATGACCGCGTGCCATCGATAGGGTCGAGCACCCAGCTGTAAGGTGAGCCAGTGGATTTGGTGCCATATTCTTCGCCGATAATGCCGTGATCGGGATAGGCTTTTTCAATCATTTCACGAATAACGCGCTCAGCCGCCCGGTCTGCTTCAGTCACTGGATCCCATTCCGCAGCGGCTTTCACGTCAATTGAAATATTCTTGCGGAATTGCGGCAAGATGATTTTGGCCGAAGCTTCTGCCAAGCCTAAGGCAAATTGCGTGAGTTTTTCGACTTCAGCTGAGGAATTCATGGATAAATCCTTGGTTTTTTATGGGTTACACCATGGCTGAGGCAGCTGACCAGCAAGGAATATGCTGCGTTGCAACAAAACCTATGTACCATGCGCATTTTGCATGGCTTGTGTTTTTCAGATTAAATTGTTTTTTATCAGCTACTTGAGAGTTTTACTAAAGTGTAGGTTTGGCTTTTTGAACTTTAGAGTAGAAGTTTTGACCAATAAGGTCTTGAATTTGTCATGTTGCACTGCCAAATCACACCTTGTGAGATGAGCATCCATGATGATCTCTCGCAGCCCTTCTTGGGCGTTTCCTCCCTAGACTTGGGCCGCACTGTTTTCAGTTGCGGCCCCTTTTTTATTCAGCCGCCTCGCGCTGCTGCTCTTTCGGTAAATAAGCCAGAAGCTGCTTGATCATGCCCTGCAATTGCTGCCGAACAGCTGCGAAGTTCGAATTCTTTTCCTGGGTTTTTTCATCCATATAAAGTGATCGGTTGATTTCAATTTGCAGGGCGTGGCGGTTGTGGCGCGGGGTGCCATGGGTTTCAGTAATAAATCCGCCAGCGTAAGGACGGTTGCGCAACACTGTAAACCCAACATTTTGCAAAAGGGTCTCGGCCATATCGGCAATATCGCCAGCGCAAGCCGCCCCAAATCGATCTCCCAGCACGATATCAGCCGAAGACACATGCGGGGTTTTTACCGCCGAGGCTGGCATGGAATGACAATCAACCAGCAGGGCAAACCCCGTGGCGTTGTAGCATTCGTTCAATAGAGCCGTCAGCGTGCGGTGATAAGGTCGGTAAACCTGCTCGATGCGGGCCAATGCGTCGCTCAAATGGATTTTGCCACGGTAAATCTCTTCACCTTCAGCCACGAGCTTAGGAATGGTGCCAAGGCCAGCGGCCACGCGCGGGGAACCCGGATTCATGTGGCCAGGCAGACCTTCAAGAAACATGCGGGCATCGAGTTCATAAGGTTCACGATTGAGATCAATATAGGCCCGCGAGATCAAGGCCCGCAGCATGGGCGCACCCAGCGATTGGCAATCGCTGAAAAGCTCATCAACATAGCAATCTTCTGATTGACGCAAAGCTTCCGGCGAAAGCCTTGCGCATTGCAAAAAGCTCTCTGGCAAGATTGACCCGCTGTGCGGCGAGTTGAAAACCACCGGCACTTGCCAGAGGCTGGGAGCTAGAATTTCAAAATAGGGGCTGGACATTCTGTCTCTCATGGCAAGAAATTCTGTGCGCCCCCATAAAAGCGCAAATTTGGGCTGCTGTCTATGAGCAGCCTTCATGGCCTGTTTACTGGTTTTACACTAAATGAGAGCCAAGTGTAACGAGTTGCGGCACAAGTTTGATTTTGGGGATGCTTGACCAGACTTCTATGTTGGTTGATAGAGAGAGACATGGTGAAAATAATTCTGGCTGAAGACGATGATGATTTGCGGCGCTTTTTGGTGAAAGCACTGGAGAAAGCTGGCCATCAGGTAACGCCCTTTGCCGAAGGGGCCAGTGCATTTGAAGAAATCAAACAGGATAATTTTGATCTATTGCTCACCGATATTGTGATGCCGGAAATGGATGGCATTGAACTGGCGCGCCGTGCGGCCGAGCTTGACCCTTCGTTGAAAATTATGTTCATCACTGGCTTTGCTGCGGTAGCACTCAACCCTGATTCCAATGCGCCCAAAGACGCAAAGGTTTTATCCAAGCCCTTCCACTTGCGCGATTTGGTCGATGAAGTGAACCGGTTGATGGCCGCCTAAGGCTGCACTTGCCATCTTCAATACAGCCCGATATACGCAGGCCAATGTCGTTAAATTTAGTGGGCGGTTAGCTCAGCGGTAGAGCACTACGTTGACATCGTAGTGGTCGTAGGTTCGATCCCTATACCGCCCACCATTCATTCTCCCCTTATTTGAGGTCTCTCGAGCGTGCACAGTATAAGTCCGTGATTGCGGGGCTATTCAGATGGCGCAGCGGCGCTCGGGAGAGCGGTCAGCCATCTTACTTGCCAACTTCAGAAGGTTTGAGCTTAATGCGGTTTATTCCAAAGAACTTCGGTCCTGATTGGTGGGTGCCAGTGATCTCGCGAGCGATAATAGTAAGGCTACGATAGGTTCGACCCTCATAGATATAGTTACCATCCGCGAGGGCTTGAACTTCATGAACTTTATTCTGCCATTCCCGCAGGAACTTCGTACCGGGTTTTATGAACGTCGTGTGCCCGACCACCATCGAGCCAATGCGGGGCGATGCTATCACGGCTTTTAACCGCAGCCGTGCCTGTTTGCTCAAACCGCCGAAAGCTTGTTCTTGCAGGTAATAGGCAATTGCCCCCTTGAGCATATTGGGGCTTAGACTGTTTGGAGCGTTTGAACCATGCAGGTCACTCCATTTTAGCCGCAGTTCAGACAGACCCAGTAAGTGTAGGCGATTGAGTCCTGATTCCACGATGAGCTTAATCTCAGGTCGGGGGTCGTTATGAGATGTATTTTGCAGATTGTCAGATGCTATTCTGGTGTCTTCGCTCAATAGTTCCATCATGCTGACTCCGTCAGCCTATAGCGACGGTCCCTGCCCTCTTGCTTCGAACTTGCTACGACAAGGCCTCGTTTCTTCAGGCTTCCCGACATGAAGCCGCGAATGCTATGAGCCTGCCATCCAGTTGTTTTGACCAGTTCGGGGATTGACACACCGTTGTTTCGATTGAGCTGAGTAACGATCTGATCAAGTTTTGTGGCGTTCGGCTTTTTATTCTTTGATGTGGACTTGCTTGGCATGGGGTGATCCTTTCACGCATGGGTCAGACAACCTGGCCTGTACCACCCAAAGCCCGCTTATTACGGGCACCTTATTTTGAACTGACGCTTTTGTCATTGCGCAGCGCTTTCGTTGACAACAGCAATGCTTCCTTTGCGGCTGAAGTCCAGTCAAATTGTCAATCAACATCGAACATTGACCCGGTATCGGCACCCAAAATTGCATGACGAAACACAACATCGCCCGGCAACAAAGATATCAGGCAAGGATCGTCGCCATTACAGACAAAGACGCGGGGATAAAAGTTGGTAACACCTGAGTGAAACCACCTGTTATTTCGCAAGTGGAATTGAACCTCCGAATTCGGAGGAAAGCTTGAGGCCCACAGTTTGGACATTCGTTCCGTCTGCTCGATCATAGGTATAGCCTGCACCGACTGACCATTTCTCGCCTGCTAAGGATAGAGTGTCACCAAGAGCATACATTATCGTTGCATCGGCCAGATGTTCAGTTGCATCGGCTCCGCCTAAGCTGAGTATTCTTTTTTGTGAATAGGCCAGAGAATATGTCATGGCTCCAAAATCAAGTGCTGCCGATCCAGTTACTACTAGCGCATTGTCTGCTGTCCCTTCAAAGTTCCGAAACCAAGCAGCTTCTGCTAATAATTTGAGTGATGTGTCCTCACCCAAGGTGACGGACTTGTTTATGCTGCCGAGAAATCCTAACTCATTTCCATAGCTGGCTGAACCACCATTCTGGTAACGAGCTGCAAGTTGATAACCTAAACTCCCATCATCATAGCAACTATCAATTTCAGCACCCATGCATCCATCCAGCGCAGCCACGATAGAGGCAACGCCGCTGGCATTGCCAGCTCCACCGTCACTCAAATCTGCACGTCCGCGATTGTTGAAGAGTGATTCACTCAGGATTGTGCGATCCAATGTGAATGCGCTCACCTCAAATCTGTTAGAAAGACTACCGGCCTCAAAGCTGATACTTGCCCCGCCACCTAGCCGATTGAGAAGGTTATAACTCTCAGCTAAATCCGTGCCATGTAACCCGGGCGTTACGTCCCATGCCCGTCCGAAAGCTGGATGAACCTTACCTGCCCAAATACTGAGGCCATTAACCTCATATTGTGCTTGCAGGACGTCCAAATAGGTGCCCACACCACCGAAGATTTGACTGGTTCCTGCCTCTGCATCGATCACAGGCTCTGATTTGATTTTGGCAATGAAGGAAAACTCGTCATTCGCTTTGAGTTTAAAATTACTCTCTAGGGTAGGGCCAATGAGATGGGAGTTCCCAATTGTGTCATCACTCGGTCGAAGCCATTCAGCGTTGAGTTCTAAGGTACCTGAGTATTCGATGCATGGACCATTACATCCGTCAGAAGCCGAAACATCCGCAGCTCGTGCGCTAGACAACATTATCAACGGGGTTATCATCAGGGTTAAAGGTATGATCGGACGCATGAATTACTCCAAGTAGTGACGATTCCCCGAAGGGCTATGATGATCAACTCAGTGCTAGAGCTTGTCATGCCAGTCCAGTGTCTAAAGGTCTGACCTTACTCAATTAGGGCGCCCGACTTACAAATATGTATGGTTTAAAATAGTGCCAATTTGGCAGGCACAGGACTTATCGTTGCTGATATGGCAGCCGTCGGTATTCGCAGGGTGAGTGTGGGCCGCGTGTCTCCTTAGAAAAGCTTGACGAGACGCATATTGATCGAACTATCCTCGCGGTAAGCAACGCAAACAAAGATAGTGGCTGCGAATGCGGTGAGGATCCCTCCGAAGACGTCACTAATATAATGCGTTCCTATATAGACGCGTGACAACGCTACAACCGATGCACAGATCGCAAATATCGAACCTTGCTTCGTTCTTGAACGAAGTAAAAACGCAAATGCGATGGCAAAGGCTGCCGACGCATGATCAGAGGGGAATGAGGAGTCTAGGCTAGCTTGACCCATCAAACTCGTAACGCCAACCTCATAAGGCCGTACTCTTTGTACAAAGAGCAAGATGATTTGATTGAGCGCAATTGCGAGCAGGAACGAAAATCCAGATGTCAGCAGGACATGACGTGTCTGAGTACGATTGCTACGTGACCACCACTGGCCTGCTACCGCAAGAACCATCAGTGGAATTCCGATCGACGTAACTGCCGTCACAACTGCATCAGCAATCCAATTTTGTCTGCTAAAATTATTAATAAAATGCGTGATTCCAACATCATATTGATAAAATAATGACCACATTTTAGCGTTCGTCACTCGGTGAATTTAAATTAAAAAATTGCAGGACCAAAATCTGGCCCTGCAGTCAGCACACTTTGATTAGGTTTACGACCCAGTTACCAGTTTCTCATCACCTTCGTGGGTATAGCTCATGTAGGAAACGATGGCGATAATTGCCGCAAGAAAAATGAAGCTGGTGATGACCGTGCCCAAACCCATACCACCGTAATCTTTTGGCTGTGATAGAAGATCACCAAAAGAAGCACCCAGCGGGCGGGTGAAAATATAGGCGAGCCAGAACATCAATATAGCATCTAATTTTAGCACATAGTATCCAAGACCAAATATCCCGACAATGCCAGCAAACAGTAGGCCCGTGGTTAGATAGCCAAGTGAGAAGTGTTCAGCAACCAAATCACCCGCCGCCGTTCCAAGCGAAAATGTGAACAAAATTGCCAACCAATAAAATATCTCTCGCCGAGTGTTAAAAATAGAATGAATTGAAAGCGTTTTCTCCACGGCAAACCAAATCAAGAAAGTCGCAGCTAAGACCACAGTGAACACAATTGTTGTCGTTGTCAGCGGAATGCCAAATACATCAATCAAGCAATCGGTGATCAAGGTGCCAACGATGCTGATCAAGACAACTGCCGCCCAATAGAAAGACGGAATATATTTCTTTTGTGCGAATTGAAAAAACAGCGCGACACCCAGAACAGCGCTCATCAACAAGGCTGTGGCTGATAAGCCAAGGCCTAAATTTACGGCGAGGTAGTCAGCAGCGGTTTCTCCCATGGTCACGGCCATGAGTTTTACGAGCCAAAAGTCAACTGTGACCTTTGGGACTCGATTAAAAAGTGTCGTCGAGCTTCCTTGGGCAAGCGATACCATTGTGTATTCTCCTTACTTCTAAAAGGTCACAGTCTTAATTATTACTTGCCCATGATCTTCATGGCATCAGTCACAAAACCATCGGAGCGTTTATCATCTTCTGCTGTGCAGCGCTCTTCGGCCTTTGCTTTGAGATCATTCACGCTCTTCAAATCAGCGGGATTAAGTTTTGCTGTTGCCATGGTTTCGGTGAGCGTCTTCAACATATCTTCACAAGGAACGTTATCAGCGTGAGCGAAAGGCGAAAAACCTACCAATGTTGTCAGCGTTACAAATGTTGCGACAATAATCGTTTTTTTCATATTCATCTCCAATTGGCCCTGACACAT
>JANYGE010000350.1 GCA_025362535.1 Hyphomicrobiales bacterium | reverse complement strand
GTTACCTCGCCGCATCGTAATTGTAGGGGGGGGCTATATTGCGGTTGAATTCGCCGGTATTTTTGCAGGGCTTGGCGTGGAGACCGTTTTAGTTTTGCGCGGTGAACAAATTCTACGTGGCTTTGACGAAGATATTCGCAATCATCTTGCGGCTGAGATGAAAAAGAAAGGCATTGAAATTAAAACCAAGGCCGACATTGCTAAAATAGAACGCTCAGGTGATGGGGTGCGTGTGACGCTTGAGGATGGCTCTGCCATCGGTGCGGGCCAAATCATGTTTGCCACTGGCCGTATTCCAAACACCCAAAGCCTAGGGCTTGAGAATGTGGGCCTGCATGGCAATGCCCACGGGGCTGTTGCTGTAAATGAATTCTCGCAAACAGCTGTAGAAAACATTTATGCAGTTGGCGATGTAACCAACCGTGTGAACTTAACGCCCGTAGCCATTCGCGAAGGCCATGCCTTTGCTGATAATGTGTTCGGCGGAAAGTCGGTCAGAGTAAATCACGATCTCATTCCAACTGCTGTGTTCTCGCAGCCGGAGCTTGGCTTGGTTGGCCTCAGCGAAGCGCAAGCCCGTGCCGCTCACGCTAAAATCGACATTTACAAAACCAGTTTCCGCCCGATGAAGCACACTCTGTCTGGCCGAGATGAGCGCACCTTTATGAAGCTTGTTGTGAATGCCGAAACGGATGTGGTTCTCGGCTGTCATATTTGTGGCGAAAGTGCTGGCGAAATGGCGCAGCTTCTCGGTATTGCCATAACCTGTGGCGCAACCAAAGCCCAGTTTGACGCCACCATGGCGGTGCACCCCACAGCCTCAGAGGAGCTGGTGACGATGCGCGAAAAGTGGGTCGGCTAACTAGCCAGCACCCATTCTATTCCATGCATCAAGACCAGCAATTTTATAGGCCTCTGCAAGAGTTGGATAGTTGAAAGTATTGTTCACGAAGAAATCCACAGTGCCTTTGAGGTTGATCACCGCTTGACCGATGTGGATCAACTCAGTGGCGCCTTCGCCCACAATATGAGCGCCGAGCAAGCGGCGGCTATCCAATGCGAAGATGAGTTTCAAGAAACCCGAATTCACACCCATAATATGCCCCCGTGACGTTTCGCGAAAGCGCGCCACGCCACATTCATAAGACACGCCGGATTCCCGCACCTGCTCCTCCGATTGGCCAACGGTGGAAATTTCGGGCACTGCGTAGATACCATAAGGGAAGGTTTCAGGGGGTGGTGGCAGAGTGATACCGAAGGCGTGGCAGGCGGCCACCCGGCCCTGTTCCATTGAGGTTGAGGCAAGGCTCGGAAAACCGATTACATCGCCTGCGGCATAAATATTGGGTGCGCTGGTTTGAAACGTAAGCGGATCAACTTTAATACGGCCCCGGCTATCAACTTCAATGCCCACTTTATCAAGCCCCAAGCTTCCCACATTGCCACTGCGGCCGGCTGCATAGAGCAACGCATCCCCACGCAAGGTGCGGCCATCGCTGAGCACCACCTCAACACCTTTGCCCGTTGCGATAATTTCTTTGATATCCGTTCCCAAGCGAATGGTCATGCCGCGATCACGCATTTGGTGGATGAAATCCTCCACCAATTCACGGTCCACAAAATCCAGAATGGTGTTGCGCGGTTCAATTAAAGTGACGGGAACATCTAAAGCTGAAAATATAGTGGCATATTCCACACCGATCACGCCACCGCCTATCACAATCAAAGTGCGCGGCAGATGCACCATATCCAAAATTTCATCGCTATCAAAAATATGCTCTTGATCAAATGGAATGTTATCGGGGCGGTGGGGGCGTGTGCCAACTGAAATCAGAGCATTGCTGAATTCAACCTCGCTGGTCTCACCCTTTTCGGTGGTGAGCGAGGCGCGGTTTGGTCCGACAAATTTGGCCATCGCATGAATGTTTTTCACTGAATTGCGCATGAACTGGTGCTTTAAAACCTCAACCTCATGGTCGAGGGTTTTATGCAGGCGCGAAATGAGGTCATTGGCGGTAATATCCTGCTTCACACGGTAGCCTTGGCCATAAAAACCACGTTCGCGCCAGCCCGATAGGTTTAAAACGGTTTCGCGCAATGTTTTTGAGGGGATGGTGCCCGTGTGAACCGATACGCCGCCAAGCCTGCGGCCCTTATCAACCACCAAAACCGATTTACCCAATTTAGCCGATTGCACCGCAGCGCGCCTGCCTGCCGGGCCGCTGCCAATAACCAACATGTCATAGTGATTCATCGTATACCCCGATTCCCACGTCTTTATGAGGGCAAGCAGCATAGAGTTTCAAGCTGAAACCGTTTCTGGCCCCATATGGAATAAATGGCCAAGTTTTGTGTAATATAAGTAACATGAGCACAATTGCCTTTAGCAAAGACCTGATCACCGAGCTCCCCTACCTGCGCCGCTTTGCGCGTGGGCTTTGTGGTGATGCGTCGCTGGCCGATGATTTGGTTCAAGATTGCGTGGAGCGGGCTTTGATGAAAAGCCACCTCTATGATCCAGCGCGGCCCCTGCGGGCTTGGCTTTATGCAGTGCTGCGCAATATATATGTGAGCAATTGGCGGCGGAATTCAAAATTCACTGGTGCCAAAAATCTAGATGATCTTGAAGGCTTTGAAGGCGCTGTTCAGCCGGAACAGGAGAATAATTTTTCGGTGGCCTTAATCACCGATGCGCTGGACAATTTGCCAGCTCAGCAGCGCGAGGTGCTGATTTTGATCAGTTTGGAAGAGATGAGTTACCAGCAGGCCGCCGAAATCATCGGTGTGCCCATTGGCACCATCATGTCTAGGCTTTCACGCGCCAGAGCGCATTTGCAAAATATTTTAGAAGAGCGTGGAACTCCGGTTCTGCGTCGGGTGAAGTAGATGACGTATGAAACAGTAGAAAATTGGGCCTTGCATGCCTTCGCTGATGGCGAGCTGGAAGGCGATGAGCGCAAAGCCATGGAGCGATTGCTGGCTGAAAATGAGGAAGCCCGCAAGGCGCTGGCGGCCATCACCTATCAAAAAGCAGAATTGCGCAAAGCCTATGGCAACACTATTGATGAAGCCGTGCCTCTCTCGTTATTGGCAAGTGCCCAAAGGCGCAGCAGCCGTGGCATCTTGCCTTATGCGGCCATGGTGGCCTCTGTCTCTTTGGTTTTGCTGGGTGGGTTTGGTGGCTGGTATGCAGCCCATCAAAGCGGAAGCCTGCAGGCGGCTGATTTGGCAAGGCGGGCATTGATTGCCCATGAGGTGTTTTCAGTTGAAGTGAAGCACCCCTTTGAAGTGGCGGCGAATGAGCAGGATCATTTACAAAAATGGCTTTCCAAGCGGGTGGGTGCTGAATTTAAGATTCCAGATTTGAACACGGATGGCTTTGCACTTTTAGGCGGGCGTTTGCTGGCCGGTGAGAACAGCCCCGCTGGGCAGCTGATGTATGAAGCGGAAGATAAACAGCGCCTTACGGTTTTTATCAGCGCCAATGATGACGGCAAAGACGAAGCCCTGCGCTTGGAGGAGAACGGCCAGTTTATCACGTGCTATTGGCGCGATGGCAAATTGGCCATGGCTGTGACCGGTGAAATGGCCAAGGATGATATGATGGCGCTGGCTAAAAACATCTATGATCAGATGGATAAGAAGAGCTAATCCAAAATCTGGTAATGCGCCTCGGTGGTGATGCCATTATTGATCGGCAGCAAATCTTGCGGGCAAGCGCTAAACACCACAATGGCATCCAGCTCGGCTTTGAAAGTGGCGCTGTCGCCGGGTTTGCACAGGCAATTGCCCCATTCCAGCGCGCCATCCTGCCGCCATGGAATGTTCATGAACATATTGAGGGAGGCTGGCGTGTAAGGAATGGTAAATCCCAGCTCCGCCAATCCGGCATGCATATTATCACGGCAATTGTCATGATAATGGGTGCAGCCCAAAAGCCCGTAGCGCTCATTATCGCAAGGTGCGATCAGCGTATCGTGGCGGCCGGGGCTGGCATCTTCCATAAAGGTTAAAATCGGGCGGCGGCGATTGGTGATCATCTTGTCGCCCGCGATGGGGTAAAGCCGCTCCCAAAAGGCGCGGCATTGTTCCATGCCCATATATTCGCGCAAATCTCCAGCGTTAAACGCCCAGAAATCCACCACCTGATTGCCATGGGTGTTGATAATCTTAACGGATTGGCCTTTGGCGAGGCGGGCAGCCTTGCCACTGCGGGCGGGAATCGTGAGAATTTGGGTCATTCCAACTCTTTAATTCAGAAACCGATCCTGTTACAAGCGCCTGAAATTTAAAAGAGTTCACATGACTGACCAGCCGAAAAAAACCGACCGTTACCGCGACACCGTGTTTTTGCCCAAGACCGATTTTCCGATGAAAGCCGGATTGCCGCAAAAAGAGCCGGAGCTTTTGAAGCGCTGGGCCGATAACAAATTGTTTGATCGCCTGCGCAAGGAAAGCAAGGGCCGCAAGCAATTCGTTTTACATGATGGCCCTCCCTATGCCAACGGCAACATCCATATTGGCCATGCGCTAAACAAAATCCTTAAGGATCTTGTCGTTAGAACGAAGCAGATGGCGGGCTTTGATTCCAACTATGTGCCGGGTTGGGATTGCCATGGGCTTCCCATCGAATGGAAGATCGAAGAAAAATATCGCGCCGCTGGTAAAAATAAAGACGACATTCCAATCAACGAATTCCGCAAGGAATGCCGCGAATTTGCC
>JANYGE010000323.1 GCA_025362535.1 Hyphomicrobiales bacterium | reverse complement strand
CAAAAAGCACTGATTTGCTCGAAGTTAGTTGCGGGCAGGGTGGGGGCTTGGCCCATTTGGTGCAGATATGGCCATCACCGATCAAGGCCATCGGCTTGGATAAATCTGAAAACGCCGTGGCGTCTTGTCGAAAATCCCATGCTCAGGTTGCAAATTTAAGTTTCGCCCAAGGTGATGCTTTGGCCATTCCGTTTCCAGATGCGAGCTTTGATGTCGTCGTCAATGTGGAAGCCTCTGGTGACTATGGCAATTATGAAAAGTTCTTCAGCGAAGTTCACCGCGTGTTGCGTAAAGGTGGCGTGTTTCTTTATACCGACACGTGCAAAGCCCGCCTCGTCGAGAGCACCAAGCTGGCTCTGGCGGATGCTGGGTTCAAAACCAATTTTCGGGATATTGCTGCCAATGTGGTGGCTGCCAGCATTGAAGACACACCGCGCCGCCGCGCCTTGATCAAAACCCGTGTGCCATTTCTCTATCGCACGCTGATCCGTGACGCATTCGAGAATTATGCTGCGGTTGATGGCAGCAACAGGCTGGAAAAGCTAAAAACCGGAAAACTCGCTTACTTGATGACTAAGGCGGAGCGGGTTTAGGATGATTTAAAATTGAGTTTGATTGGTTGTTTTAGGCCCCTAAAAGATTCTATGCACAACCGAATAGGGTGGATTTTGAATTGTATAATTTGTTGACGTTTAACGAGATTGATTGCCAACGTGAAAAATTTGGCAGTGACTTGGTGCTGCTGAACTTCAAAACCGGCAGCTATATGAATGTGGTCGATCCCGGTACTACGGTTGTCGAGCTGTTGATTGATGGGGTTAGTCCTTCTAGGCTTTTGGATCATATCGCGAAAGCAGAGCCAGATTTGCGGGCCGCCACAGAAGCCTTTATTTCTGAATTGGTGGCCAATGAGGTTTTGGTGGAGAGCAATGAGACACCAAACACCAAACCAATAAACCTTGAGCTTAAGATGCCACCTACACTCCAGATTTTCAGCGACATGGCTGATCTCATTAAGGCTGACCCGATACATGAGGCTGATGACAGCATGGGGTGGCCCGTGATGAAGACAGAAAAATAAACCCGTGATGTTGGCAGCGCTCAATCAAAGCCAAGCTATCCTAGATCGAGCCTTGCAAAAGTCTCTGGCTGTTTCAACGCGGCTCTATGTAAAAATGGCGGGATGGAATGTTGAGATTGTCTCGCCATCACAGTCCTATGCTGCGATGTGTGAAAGGGCTTTGCTGGGTGTGAGCACCGCAAGGCCAAGCAGAATTGATTTTACGATCATCGCCGCTGATGCTGAGTTGACAAAATTTGCAATGCCTATTCCTATTACGATCGGTGATCTTCCGATGCGGGAGCGCGAATGTTTGCGCATCGAACATGGGGTTCAATATGCCACAATAGCCTCACCGCATATTATTCAATTGTTTGATGAGCGCAGAAAGCTGGGTGTACAACTCACCTGTGATGAAGGTCAATTGCCGCCCTGGGAGCCAGGCTCCGTGCTCAAGTCTTTTGCCTATTGGATCGCCTTGCAAAATAAAATGTTCATGCAACACGCGGGCACAGTTTGTAATGGCACCAAGGGCCTCTTGTTGGTTGGTCGCGGTGGCAGCGGCAAATCGGGCACTGTATTGGCTGGGCTCAGTGACGGGCTTATAAGCTGTGGTGATGATCATGTGCTGATCGAATTTGGTGAAACACTCAATGCCAGATCAATTTACGCCATTATGAAGCAAGATCAGGCGGGTTTTGAGAGGTGTAGTTTGTTTTCGGCCGAGATCGCAAATTTAAAACGCAATTGGCAAAATAAGATTGAGATAAGGCCAGAGTTAATTGGGCTGTCTGCTATTGATCCCCAATGCCCGATCAATGCCATCGTGTTCCCGCGCGTCGAACCTAGTGTTAAAAGCTCTTTCAAAGAAGTGACCATCAAAGATGTTTCAGACGGGCTTGTTCCTTCAAACCAAGTTGAAGGCCCCGGGAACCTGTCGCAGTCAATTGCCTATACTTTGCGGTTGTTTCGATCAGTTCCGATTTATCGGTTAAGTCTTGGCTCAGATGCAAAGCATGTGGCCCAGACACTGCGCAATCTATTGGAGGTGTGTTAAATATGTGTCCCGCTAGGCTCAGTGTGATTATGCCAGCCCGCAATGCAGCAGCCTATATCGCTGACGCAATACGTTCGGTTGCGGCTGATACGCCGGTTTCCACTGAGTTGGTGGTGATCGATGATGGCAGCACTGATAATACTGCTGGGATCGTGCGCAGTTTGATTTTTGAAAATCTCACAGTAAAATTATTATCTGGCAATCAACGCGGTGTTGCCAATGCACGCAATGTTGGATTGGCGAATATTGATCCTGCTTCAGATTTTATTATGTTCCTCGATTCTGATGACGTTAATCCGAAGGGAAAAATCGCAAGGCAACTGGAGTTTCTGCAAAGCAATCCAGAGCACATGGCTGTATTTGGAAAAGT
>JANYGE010000328.1 GCA_025362535.1 Hyphomicrobiales bacterium | reverse complement strand
CGCGCGAGGTATCCCCTCGCGCGTTTCACTCTCAAAATCAGCAAGGCAATATTTCTCATGAGCTCAACTCTTTCAGCCGTTTCGAAACCCGGTTTGATGACCGTGTCGCCAGATAACTGGAAGCTTGCGATCCTTGCTGGCCTGATTGTTGCGATTTTGGCGATGATTGCATTTCCCGCTGCCATTTCATTCTGGGTCGTTGGCGCTATGGTGGCTATGGTGGCTGCTTCTTTTGTGGTGAATGCGTATCGCAAACATTATTATGGTGGTTTGCTGGTCTCGCCCGCCATTGCCGTTTTGTTTGTGATGAATATTTTTCCTTTGATGTGGTCCTTGGGGCTCTCATTCTTTGCCTATCAGAGCAATCAACAAACCATTCGCTTTGTGGGCCTTAACAATTACATCAAGGTACTGACAGATAGTTTGAAGGCGCCGGAGAATTGGGCAAACCTCACCAACACCGCGATGTTTGTTGTGCTCACGGTGAGCGCGCAAATGATTGTCGGATTTCTTTTGGCGCTGCTGTTTTCCAAGCAATTTCCGTTGCGGAAATATCTGCTCATTCTCGTGCTCACCCCGATGATGCTTTCGGTTGTGGCGGCGGGTGTGTTCTTCTCCTACTACTATGATCCAACCTTTGGCTTGCTCAGCTATTTCATCCGTCTGTTCACCGATCAACAGTTTATCTTGATGGACAATAAGGCTGGTGCTGTTGCGGGTATTGTCTTTGCTGATGCGTGGATGTGGTCGCCCTTTGTGATGTTGCTGGTTCTCGCGGGCCTCGTCTCCGTGCCGAAATATCTTTATGAAGCCGCAGCGATTGACCGGGTGTTTGGTTGGCGTCGGTTTTGGAGCATCACATTTCCCTATATTCGCAGTCTCCTGATGCTGGCTTTGTTGTTCCGCACCATCGAAGCTTTCAAATTGGCTGATCTTGTTATTCTGCTCACCAAGGGCGGCAATGGCACGATGACGATTTCCTATCATCTCATCCGCATTGCCAATGAACAGAATAAAACCAGTGAGGGCGCTGCGATTTCTTACGTCATGTTGTTCATCGTGATCGTGCTCACCAATCTTTATCTCTACATTGCTAATCGTCGCTCGGAGGCTCCATAATCATGGCCACATCTAAAACCATCATGGAGAGGCTCGGGTTTCGCAGAGCTTCCGGTGTGAGCGAAGCAGGTTGGGGGCAAACGCTTTTTGTTGGCATTATAAGCCTTATCTACTTTTTACCTGTCTTGCTCATTATCATCACAAGTTTTAAGTTGCAGACAGAAGCTCTGGCCATTCCGCCAAAGTTTTTCCCCACGACTTTTTTTGGCTTGATCCCAGAGAATCTGACATTCACGCCGACATTGGAAAATTATACGTCGGTGTTTTCGCGGGCAATGACGACGGGGGGCGCTGCTGAAAGTACGGGTTTTGATCGTTATTTCTTCAACTCGCTTTTGATTGCCACAGTCTCGGTGTTTCTCGCTTTGATCATTGGCACGCTGGCTGCCTTTGGCTTCTCGCGTTATCCCCTCAAGGGCAATGACACCTATTTGTTCATCATCCTCACCACCCGCATGCTGCCCGCCATTGTGGTGATTATTCCGATTATCCTGATGTTCCGTGTCACTGGCCTGTCTGGTTCCTATATCGGCATTATCATGCTCTACACCGCGTTCAATCTGCCCTTCACAATTTGGATGATGAAGAGTTTCTTTGATGAGCTTTCACTTGATGTGGAAGATGCAGCGCGCATTGATGGCTCATCTGACATCAAAGTATTTTTCAAAATCTGTCTGCCGCAGGTTCTGGCTGGTCTTGCTGCCACATTCGTGTTCGGCATTATTCTCACCTGGAACGAGTTCCTGTTTGCCCTGCTGCTGACCGGCGTTGATACGCGCACAGTGCCAGTCGGCATGAGTCAAGCCGTTGCTGGCGGCGGCATTGGTGTGTTGTGGGGGCTTCTCGCAGCGATTGAAACGCTGTTCTTGATCCCCGTCTTCTTGGTCACTTTCTTCCTGCAAGACCACTTGCTGCGTGGTGTTACTTTCGGAACGGTAAAACGCTGATATGTCGACGATTGAAATACAAAAAGTAACGAAAGCCTTCGGTGATTTTGTCGCGGTGCGCGATGCTGATTTGGCCGTGAAGGCTGGTGAAGTTGTGTGTTTGTTGGGGCCATCTGGTTGCGGCAAAACCACCACATTGCGGATGATTGCCGGGCTTGAACGCATCACATCGGGCAATGTGATTATTGGCGGCAAGAATATGAATGAGTTGCCGCCGGAAAAACGCGACATTGCCATGGTGTTCCAGTTCTATGCGCTTTATCCCGCCCTCACTGTGGGCGAGAATATTGCCATGCCGCTGCATTATGAAAAGCTGAGTGCGGCGGACCGTGACGCGCGGGTGAAGAAAGTTGCAGATATTTTGCATTTGCAAACCGTGTTGGATAGGTTGCCCGGCCAAGTTTCTGAAGGTGAAAAGCAACGCATTGCAGTAGCCAGAGCTATCGTGCGAGATCCCAATTGCTTCTTGTTTGATGAGCCTTTGTCACGGCTTGATGTGGAGCTGCGTCACTCTATGCGCGGGCAAATTAAGCAGGTGCTGTCAAATCTTTCCAAAGCCACGGTGATCGTAACCCACGATCAGCTTGAGGCCCTCACCATGGCAGACCGTATTGCCATTATGCGCGATGGTTTGATTGAGCAAGTTGGAACACCGCATGAAGTATTCGCCAAACCCGCCAATGTGTTTGTAGCGAGCTTCATCGGCACACCGCAAATGAATTTGGTCGAGGCTGAGCTTTCATCTTACGCAAATGGCAAAGCGGATATTGTGGTTGATGGCGAAAAAATCTCGATCGCTGTTGATCCGGCTGTTGCCAAACTCAATGCCGGAAAAGTGTCAGTTGGTATTCGCCCGCGTGCCTTTAATCCGGTTGCCAAGGCGTCGCGTGATACTATTTCTGCAATGGCCGAATTGATTGAGCCCATGGGTTCGGAAACTTTGATTCATGCCCGCACCAAAGCTGGCCGTGATATTCGCTTTGTGGTGCCCCGCGAAAAACGTGTGAAAATTGGCGAGACATTGCATCTGATGCCTGATGCAGCCCAGACCCATGTGTTCAATGCAGACGGAAAGGCGGTGCGGTCATGAGCGGCGAAAATCCAGTTGGCGTGAATAAAAAAGGCATGGGCCGCAAGAATGCCCTGCGTATGGAGCTTGGTATTATTGGCCTTGGCATATTTGCCCTGTTGCTGATTTTCCAACCTTTCAGCATCGGGCTGTTTTCCTTTGGGTGCATGTTGGTTGTGCTCGCTGGATTGGTCAACAATCTGCTGCCCTTGGCACAATCGAATGTTCGCCTGAGATCAGTTGTCACCGTCGGCATGGTGGTGTTCATGACATTTTGCATCGTGCTGCTGCTTG
>JANYGE010000304.1 GCA_025362535.1 Hyphomicrobiales bacterium | reverse complement strand
GCTGTCATTGCTGAGGTGGATGGCTTGGCAAGTGCAGCAGGCTGCCAGTTGGTGGCCACCTGTGATCTTGCTTATGCCAG
Source organism: Hyphomicrobiales bacterium (assembly GCA_025362535.1). Classification (GTDB taxonomy): domain Bacteria; phylum Pseudomonadota; class Alphaproteobacteria; order Rhizobiales; family Aestuariivirgaceae; genus Aestuariivirga. The sequence continues at coordinate 6,798 of JANYGE010000304.1, read as the reverse complement.
TCAAAATGCGAGGTTCTGTACGCCTGGCGTTAATATTGGACTGTTTTGCTCTACACCCATGACAGCACTCACCCGAAATGTTGCAAGCAAGCATGCCCTCGAAATGCTTCTCACCGGTGACATCTATGATGCCCAATATGCCCTCCGCATCGGGTTGGTGAATGCCGTTTTAGACTCTGCCGAACTCAATGCGCATGTAAGTGCTATTGCAAAAAAAATAAGTTCAAAATCAGGAAAAGCCATCGCCTATGGCAAGACGCTTTTTCACGCCCAACAGGAACTGGCTTTGCCAGAAGCCTATAGAATTTGTTCAGAAGTGATGGTGGCCAATTTGCTTGATGCTGAGGCATCTGAGGGAATCGGAGCATTTCTACAGAAACGACCTCCGATATGGGCCAAGCCGTGAACCACGATCACTATCCAGACCATTATACCACGGACATTCTAAAAGCGGTGAAAACTATCGCCCTCGTTGGAGCATCCGCAAATGCGGCGCGGCCCTCTTATGGAGTCATGCAGTTTTTATTGCGCAAAGGATATAACGTGATCCCTGTAAATCCTGGCCTCGAAGGCAAGGAGATTTTGGGCCAACGGGTTTATGCTGCTTTAAGTGATATTCCCCGTGCCTTTGACATGGTTGACATATTTCGCAATTCTGATGCGGTGGCTGGTATAGTCGATGAGGCTTTGAGTTTGCCCATAAAGCCATCTGTAATTTGGATGCAGCTTGAGGTGCGCGATGATGAGGCCGCAGCCAAAGCGGAAGCCGCAGGATTACAAGTCGTTATGAACCGTTGTCCAGCGATTGAACTTCGGCACGATTGAGCGACGGAAATTCCGTGCGAGACCGTCTTGGGAAAAGAGCAGGAGAAATCAGCTATGAGCAACCCAACAATTTCATATTCCAAAGGTGCAATTTGGCTGCATTGGTTGATTGCAGCATTGATGATCACCATGCTGTTTTTTGGTGAAGACATGATCCGCCATGCCACGGGTTCATTCTATCCGTCTCTGCATGTTTCTCTCGGAGTTTCAATTTTGGTACTGTCACTAGTTCGGATCTGGTGGCGCTTAACCCACCCCGCTCCAGCCCTTCCGGCCACAATGAAGAATTGGGAAAAGATCGTTTCTGAAACAACACATATCCTGTTCTATGTACTGATGATTGGTCTGCCCTTGAGTGGACTGATGAGTTTCAGCACTGAATCAGCCAAGGATGTTGCAGTGGCAGGGGCTTCTGTTTTTGGCGCATTGCCAGTTCCGGCCCTTCCTAATATCGGCGGCATTGGCGGAATTATTCATGGCTTCGGCGCGAAAATCGGACAGATTTTGGTTATTCTCCATGTGTTGGCTGCGTTGAAACATCAATTTTGGGACAGAGATAATTTACTTAAGCGCATGTCCCCGCTTTGATACCTAGACTGAGACGATCAGTGTTTTTTTATGCAAGTTCCAAATGGCTGCGGTGACCACCACCAAGGCCGTTGCCTGATGCGCAAGCGCAAAACCGAGCGGCACATGAAACAGCAGTGTTAAAATGCCGAGGCAGGCTTGCGCGAATACGGCATAAGTTACGAGCATGCTGGAAACCGAAAATGTTTTCAGGGCGTGCCAGATTGAAATGAGCAGAATAACATAGGCCAGCATGCGGTGATCGAACTGCACTGTTAGGGCATTCTCGAAGATATTTCGCCAAGCGGGGCTCATGATAAACAGATCATTCGGAATCCATTTGCCATCCATCAATGGCCAAGTGTTATAGCCCATGCCAGCATCAAGGCCCGCTACAAATCCACCTGCCGCAATCTGTATGAAAACAAGTCCAAGCAAAGCCAGAGCCACCCAACTATCAAGCGAACTTGGCCATTTATGTTTATGATCTAAACTCATAATCACCCACAAGACAGCAGCAAAAAGCGCCACGGCCAATGAGAGATGAGCGGCCAAACGATATTGACTCACGTCGACGCGGTCCACCAAACCAGAAGCCACCATATACCAGCCAAGCGCCCCTTGCGCGCCGCCCAAAATGAACAGCAGAAGAAGGCGTGGCCACATGCGGCGCTCCAACCTGCCCGTCACCGCGAAGCCAAGAAACGGCAGCAGAAACACAATGCCGAGCAATCGCCCGAGCAATCTATGTGACCATTCCCACCAGTAAATAAACTGGAAAGCCCCCATTTCCATAGAGCTGTTTTGTAACTTGAATTGAGAGGACAGTTTATATTTTTGAAAAGCCAACTCCCAATCTGCAGCATTCAAGGGTGGAATTGCGCCCAATATCGGCTGCCATTCAGTAATAGACAAACCACTATCAGTTAGGCGCGTGGCACCACCAACAATCACCATAGCGAAAATCAAAATCGCTATGAGAATGAGCCAGCGCCGCACCAGTGGCTTTGCCGTTTCGGCACGATTTGGCTTTGCAGCCTTATGGTCAATTGTCATATCAGTCATACGAGTTGAATTAGAACTTGGCCTTAAAGCAGGCAAGCGCCGCTTGGCCGCAGGCTGTCACTCTGGTGAAGCATGGGAATATTAGCTATCACGCCGCACATGAAAATGCGCACACGGAAACTTATCGGCACAATTGCCTCGGTCATCTATTTGGCCATCTATTGCTTGATCGCCATGGTGGTGGGCGCGCGTTTGGTGGTTGGCTATGGAATTGTTATGGAGCTGCCGTTTTACATTGTCGCCGGATTGGGCTGGCTTCCCATTGAAATGATGATTATCAAATGGATGTCCAAACCAGACAGCGCTTAAGTCACATTGGTCAATTTGAATTTATTGATGATGATGCCGGGAACACCTGAGATCATGGCATCGAGGTAGCGCAGTTTCGAGTAGCGTCCAGAAATCATCACCCGGGGCAATGCTTGAAGATGGTTCTTATGGGCATCATAGATCACCCCTTTGCGCGTGGTGACCGAAGAGACGTAACCTGCCTTCGCTGCCAGACCAAAGTCGCGTGGTCCTGCAGCGCATTCTTGGCCGTAAGGAAAAGCGAAATGCTCAACTGATTGTTCTAATTTTTCGGCTATCGTCACTCTTGAATTTACCAGCTCTACATCAGCATCCTCGACAGCCAACTTGCTAATCGCATAGTGGTTCATCGTGTGAGCACCGATGCTGCAAAGGGGGTTCTTGGACAGCCGACGAATTTCGTCCCATGTCATAGCCGTATCCAAACACATGGCCTGCAAGTCGATATTGTACCGTTTTGCTAAATCACGGATAATTTGGCGTTGCGCCAATTCTGGTGCCGCCTCCAGCGCGGACGAAAGAATGTCCCATGCTTTATTTTTTTCAGCAATTGATTGGGTCTTATAGCTGTGGGTGAAGCCCTCAATTTCGACATAGATAGAAATATTTTCTGCAATTATTTTTTCGAGACCACGCCACCAAAGTTCCACAGATCCCTCAACAATGCCTGGCGCAACGAAGACAGTGAATGGGCAATTCAATGTGTTAAAAACCGATTGCGCATGAGTTAGATTATCCTTGTAGCCATCATCAAGCGTGAAAACGGCAAAAGGCTTATGGCTGCTTTCAGGCTCATCCAGCCGAGCGATTGCATCTGACAGAGACAAAGTTTCATATCCGCGCTTACGAACAAGCCTTATGATCTCGCCTAAAAATTCCGGCGAGATTTCCAACTTGGCATTGGGAGAGAATTCACCACGTTTGATGTGAGGTGGCACAACATGATGCAAACAGAATATAGTGCCACGGCCTCGCAGAGACTTTCGCAATATATGCGTGAGGCCGCTAAAATATGCAGCATTCAAACCGGATTTTATCAGGGCAACTGATGTCATTTAGAAATCGCCAATCTTTATCTGTCAGCAAGGCATAGGACCTAGAGGTTAACAAGATTTTGCCAACAGACACTAACATTATTGACGGCATAAGCATTACAGTTCACCGCGACATGAGCGAAATTGCGACTGAATGGAAGGAGCTCCAGAGTTCCGGTCTTGCTTTACCGTTTCAGAACTATGAATGGTGCAAGGCATGGGTTAATCATGGTGCCAAGGACTTTGCCATAAAACAATGCATTATGTGCGGTCGTGACCAAGCAGGAGAAATCACATTTATCCTGCCATTTCAAATGCGTAGCATTTTAGGCTGTCAGAGTCTTGAATGGCTTGGCCAACAAACAGGCATAGCATGTGACGGAATCTACGCTGAGCCATTTTGTTCTTCACAAGGGGAAAATTGGTTCACCAGCAACATGGCGGCACTCTTGCTTTTGCTCGGCCCCGTTGATGTTCTAAACTTGCGCAACATGCCCACAACACTAATGGGACGGCCAAGTCCACTTGCTATCTTGCACCAGTCACAAACTGCAAATGCGAGTTTCGTTCTTGATCTGCAGGCAGATTATGAAACATTACTGGCAAAGAAAAGAAGCTCACGCTCCATCAGTAAAATGCGCCGGCGTGATGAACGATTAGAGAAAAGCGGCACTTTAACGTTTGAATCGTTGCGAGGTGGTTCCGCAACAAATGCTTTGATTGAAGGTCTTAACCACAAAAATTTGCAACTGAATCAAACTGGAGCAGGCGTTGTCTTTAAAGACATTGATATCAAATATTATCTGCAGATATTACAAACTCAACCACAATTGCTTGAAGTTTTTAAGTTGCGCCTCAATGGCAAAACCTTAGCCACAATGTTCGGAGCAAAAGCCAATGGCTATTTTTGCCTCCTGATTTCTGCCCTTGCCCCCGATGCCAATTTACAATTTTCGCCAGGTGATTATCTGTTACGCCGTACCATTGCGTATTGCTGCTCTAACCAGTTTAGCACTTATGATTTTGGCTTTGGGGACCACGAATATAAGCAGGTCTGGGCAGATCATCGTGTCGTGCATTTCAATGCCATCAAAGCCCAAAGCTTCAGAGGAATAGCAATAGCCTTAGTCAGCAACTTGACTGAACTGGCAAAACGTAAAGTGAAGAAGAATATTCAACTTAGAAATGCATATTATTATTTAAGAAAACGTCTCTGGGCCTCTAAAGGTTAAGCCTTAACAGCATGCAAAGCAGTGCCATCGGGGATCGGTTCGAGACGCACAAACATTGATATTTCCATGCCTTTTGATTCCAACACGCGCGCAGCAGCAACGGCATCCCTATAACGTGATTGTGGGGCGAGCAGCATCGTGCCCTTAATGTCTTTGACCAAATTTGGTGTAATCACCGTCGCCTCACCCACATGCACGAGAATAATATCGTAAATCTCAGAGAGGGTTTTCAAAATTGGCGATAATTTGTCAGCCACAATAGCTTGATATTGTGCAGCCGTCTTCATGCCATAGCGAATGATGTGAGCCGTGGAGTGGGCATCGCGGCAAATGACTTTTGTGAAATCAGCTTCGCCCGCCACAAGATCAGAAATGCCGTAACCAGCTTGCAATTCAAACAATGTATCAAATGGTGAGTTCGATGAGGTTAAGTCGATAGCTACGATTTTCTTTTTAGCGGCCGCCATGGCCCGCGCGATGGCGACGGTGGCCAAGCTCGCATCCATCCCACGTCCGCCAATGCTGGTGAGAGCCAATGTCTTCAAACCTTGCGTCTCATTCAGGGTAATACAGGCCGTAGCAATCCGAGAGGCCGCATCCGCAAGAGCCGTAGTCCCGTTGCCATAAGTGCTTTCGACCATGGCCAGAGTTGAAGCTAAGCTTGTGGCACTCGGCATCGACGCCAAAACCGCTAAAGCTTTTTCTACCGGAGGTTTTGGCGCAAACAAATCCATTGCAGGAGCTTCTGGTGTTTCAGTGGACGAAGGCCAACCAACATTGAGTGGAGGGATTGCAGCGGCTGAATGCAATGCAGCACGCGCGGGATGGGGAGCATGTTCCGCTTTTTCACTTTCTGCCATTTTTTCATCAGGCTGAGGCTGCTGACTGCGGCTGGCTGCTGCCATGACGGAAAACAGGAATGCAATTCCCAAACCAAAGGATAATCCGGCCAGTGTTGTCAAAAACAACATGGGGCCGGCTTTAGGAAAATAATTTGTAGGCGATGGAGCCGCACGTTGAATAACGCGGGCAAAACCAGGCTGTAAGCTTAAGTCCTGTCTTGCACTTGCATCGGCATAGCGGCTGAGCATTTGTTCAAGCAGTGCGCGCGAAGCTTGGGCATCGCGTTCAAGTTCCTTAAGTTTCACATCACTGAGATTGGCGTCGCCCTGACTGCTCTTCATCTTATCCAAATTGGACCGTAATGATTGAGCCCGGGCCGTTGCCACTTTGGCTTGACCAATGAGACTCTCAATCACTTTGCCTGCTTCAGCGCGCAGATTGCGATTGATGCTTGCGAGTTCTTGTTGGGCCGCAATCATTTTCGGATGACTGGGGAGGTAAACAGCCGAGAGTTCCGATATTTTACGCGAAGCCTCGGCTTGTTTTTCACGTAGGTTTTGAATGACTGGTGAACTCAGAACATCCGAAGATGCATCCACCGTGCCCTTTTGGGCCAGCAAGTTCTTTATTTCATCGGCCCGGGCGCTGGCTTCGCTTGCAGCAGCCTCAGCCAGTGTAATTTGCGTGTTCAATTCTGAAATCTGCTGTGTGCCAAGGGTTACTCTTTCCCCCTGCAGAAGACCTGCCTCAGAGCGGTATTTTTCGACATTTGCCTCGGCAGTCGAAACCTTGGTGCGCAAATCAGCGATTTGCTGGCTCAGCCATTCGCGTGCACGATCCGTGGAACCTGCCGCTGTTTCGCGCGTCGAAGCCACATAAAAATCGGCAAAGGAATTGGCAATATCAGCCGCTGTCTGTGGGTC
>JANYGE010000289.1 GCA_025362535.1 Hyphomicrobiales bacterium | reverse complement strand
CGCAACAAGCTGCGGCATTGCCGTCATCGCAATGGTGCGCGCCAGATAAGCGCCAATGCCACCACCAATGGCAATGCCACCGATGATCAGAGCCCAGGCGAGAGGATTGGTTGGTGCTGAAATCGCCAGCGTGGTGACAATGGCGAGCCCCATGCCCACGATGCCGTAAATATTGCCTTTGCGTGATGTGGCAGGCGAAGATAATCCACGCAGCGCCATGATGAATAGCGAGCCTGAGACGAGATAGAGCAGTGCAGCGAGATTGACGCTCATCTTATTTTTCTTTCTTTTTATACATGGCCAACATGCGGCTGGTGACGAGGAAGCCCCCGAAAATATTCACGCTGGCAAAGATCAGCGCGAAGAACCCAAATATCATGGCGGCGGTTGAACCAGATGCAATGCCGCCCGCACCAACGGCGAGCAAAGCCCCCACCACAATGACGGATGAGATGGCATTGGTCACCGACATCAACGGCGTATGCAATGCGGGTGTCACATTCCACACCACGAAATAACCAACAAAAACCGCCAACACGAAAATCGCAAAAAGCGAAAAGAAGAGATCGACATGTTCCATTATTTTGCTCCCGCAAACATCGGATGCACCAATGCGCCATCCTTGGCGATCATGGTTCCGGAAATACATTCATCAGACTCATCAATTTTCAACGCCCCGTCTTTGCCGATCATCAAATCCACAAAGTTTTGCAAATTCTTGGCGAACAAAGGCGTGGCATTTCCAGCTAAGCGGCCTGCGAGGTTCAATGTGCCAACAATCGAAACACCCTTGTGAACCACAATCTCATCGGGCTTCGACAAGGGGCAGTTGCCACCGCGCTCCACCGCGAGATCAACAATCACTGAACCGGGCTTCATCGATTCCACCATCTCGCGTGTGATCAAAACGGGGGCTGGCCGCCCCGGAATAAGGGCCGTGGTGATGACGATATCTTGGTTCTTTACATGGTCGGCCACCAGCTTGGCTTGCTTGGCTTTATCCTCGGCGGATAATTCCTTGGCATAGCCGCCCGATGTCGCTGCATCCGCCACATCGGCAAACACAAATTTTGCACCCAAAGATTTCACTTGTTCTTCTGTGGCTTTCCGCACGTCGGTGGCTGAAACAATCGCCCCCAAACGCCGCGCCGTGGCAATGGCCTGCAAACCGGCAACACCCACACCCATGATAAACACTTTGGCGGGCGGCACAGTGCCAGCCGCTGTCATCATCATCGGGAAGGCGCGGCCATAATGAGCGGCAGCATCAATCACCGCTTTATAGCCAGCAAGATTGGCCTGCGATGACAAAATATCCATGGCCTGCGCGCGGCTGATGCGCGGCATCAGCTCCATGGCAAAGGCGGTCACACCCGATTTGGCAAAAGCCTCCAAAGCTTTGCGATCGCCATAAGGCTCCAGCCCGCCTGCCAGCACGGCGCCTTTTTTCATGAGCTTTAAAATCGCAGCATCAGGGCGGCGGATGCTCAAAACAATATCAGCATCTTTGACAACTGCAGTGCCCTTAACAATCTCAGCCCCAGCAGCAAGATAATCTGCGTCAGAGATATTAGCCCCTGCCCCAGCGCCCGATTGAACCACAACTTTAAGGCCCTTCTTCACAAAGGCCTTCACACTGTCAGGGCTGGCCGCAGCGCGGTTCTCCCCCACTTGAGTTTCGGAAGGAACCGCGATTCTCATTTCACTCATAAATCCATCAAGACATTTGCACGTTGGCGGCGACGAAAAGTCCCAGCAACACCAGTGGCACAACCGCCACAAGCCATTTGCCACCCATGCGCAGGGCGATCATGGACGTGATGACACCAATCAACAAACCACCAAAACCCACGAACACATTCAGTGGATTGCTGATGAAACGGAACGTGACCAAGGCCACCAAAACATAAAGACAAATGATCGAGCCGGCGATTGAGAAGCTGATAAAGCCCTTATAAGTTGCATTATGGGCATCCATGCCTTGCAAAACGGGGCCGGAAGATGTGTGATGTTCAGACATTCAAGAATCCTCTTTTGTAGCTTCTTATCTCCTAAACAATCGCCTGTCGCACCGCAAGTCGCACCCAGTGTCGCGGGGGGATGAGGCCTCCTGAAAAAGAATTAATGTCTTTTTCTGCTGCAATGCGTCATAATATTGCAATGCAGCAGAACCCGAGTGCTAAAATGGAAAAGACTGTTCTTGTGCTTCAGGGCGGCGGCGCCTTGGGGGCCTATCAAGCCGGTGCTTATGAGGCTTTGGTGAAGCACGGCCAAGAACCGGAATGGATTGCCGGAATTTCGATTGGGTCCATCAACGCCGCCATAATAGCAGGAAACACGCCTGAAAACCGCGTGCCAAAACTTCGTGCTTTTTGGGAAAAGCTATCATCCGGTTTACAGGGGGCTTCTTTGCTGCCCGGCCAACATGGCAGATCGCTGTTTAATGAAATGAGCAGCATGACTGCGGCCATGTTTGGCATTCCCGGATTTTATACACCACGCTTATGGTCACCACTGCTGGCCTGGCCCGGCAGCGCCGGGGCTTTGAGTTTCTATGACACCGCACCCCTGCGCGATACACTCTTGGAACTGGTTGATTTTGACCTGCTCAACAGTGGCAAGATTCGTTTGAGCATCGGCGCTGTGAATGTGCGCAGCGGCAATTTTAGATATTTCGATACCGCAACTGAAAAGCTGCGGGTGGAACATATTATGGCCAGTGGTGCTTTGCCACCCGGCTTTCCACCCGTCTTGATTGACGGCGAATATTATTGGGATGGCGGCCTTGTTTCCAACACACCACTTTATCATGTGATCGAAATGGCTGATCGTCATGATAACCTTTGCATCTACCAAGTGGATCTCTTCTCTGCCCGTGGTCTACTTCCAAAAACCATCCTGGAGGCCGCTGAGCGCGAAAAAGAAATTCGCTTTTCCAGCCGCACCCGCATGAGCACGACGGCAGCCGAGTCAGAAATGCATTTGCGCAAAGCAGCGCGAAATCTTTTGAAGAAATTACCCAAAGAATTGCTTGATGATCCTGATGCCAAAATCCTGATGGAAAATGCGCGCAGCAGCTCCATCACCGTGATGCATCTCATTAACCGGCCAACCGATTCTGATACGCAGTCAAAAGACTATGAATTCTCGCGCCTGAGCATGGAAGAGCATTGGCAAGCAGGCTGCACTGATGTGGTAAAATCAGTTGAAAGCCAAGCTTGGCAAAAGCGTAAAATTCCAGCCAATGGCATGGTGACATTCGATCACGGAAGAAAAAATAAAAATGAATTTGTCTGATGTCAAAAAAACCGCCTTCGCCATGCCGCTCACTTCGCCATCTTATCCGCGGGGGCCTTACCGCTTTTTAAACCGCGAATATCTGATTATCTCATACCGCACCGATCCCGATGCCCTGCGCGCTGTGGTTCCAGAACCGTTGCAGTTCATTGATCCCATCGTGAAGTATGAATTCATCCGCATGCCAGATTCAACCGGCTTTGGAAATTATACCGAGTCTGGCCAAGTGATCCCCGTCACTTATGAAGGTGTTGCGGGTGGCTTTGTGCATTCGATGTATTTGGATGATGATGCGCCGATTGCAGGGGGCCGTGAGATTTGGGGCTTTCCAAAAAAACTTGCTTCGCCCAAATTGCGGGCTGAAAAAGATACGCTGGTTGGAACCTTAGACTATGGCTCCATCCGCGTGGCCAATGGCACCATGGGTTATAAACATCAAGCCTTAGATATCGCCAAAATCAAAGCCAGCATGGAAACCCCAAGCTTCCTTTTGAAAATTATCCCGCATGTTGATTGCACCCCACGCATCTGCGAATTGGTGCGCTATTATCTAACCGACATTACGGTGAAAGGCGCGTGGTCTGGCCCCGCTGGCCTCGAACTTTTCGACCATGCGCTGGCCCCGGTTGCTGAATTGCCCGTGCGCGAAGTATTATCCGCCACCCATATTCTAGCCGATCTCACCTTGGGTCTTGGTGAAGTTGTTCACGATTACTTGAAAGATTAAGGAACGCATTATGATTATGAAAGATAAGATTTGCATCGTCACTGGGGCTGCCTCCGGCATCGGAAAAGCCATTGCTGAACGCTATGCCCGCGAAGGCGCAAAAGTTGCCATCGCTGATTTAAACATTGATGCCGCCAACGCGACCGCCGCCGAAATTGATGCGGGCACGCCGGGTGCCGCCATGGGTGTGGCGATGGACGTGACCAATGAAGATCAAGTGAACGCTGGTGTCGCCGCTGTTGTGGCGGCCTGGGGCGGCGTTGATGTGCTGGTCTCAAACGCTGGCATTCAAATTGTTCACCCGCTCGAAGAATATCCTTTTGCTGATTGGAAAAAAATGCTGGCCATTCACTTGGACGGCGCATTTCTCACCTCAAAAGCCGTGCTGCCACATATGTATGCTAAAGGTTCAGGCTCGATCATATTTATGGGCTCGGTTCATTCCAAAGAGGCCTCACCTTTGAAGTCCGCTTATGTCACCGCCAAGCACGGCCTCATCGGTCTCAACAAAGTAATCGCCAAAGAAGGCGGCAAACATGGCGTGCGCAGCAATGTAATCTGCCCCGGCTTTGTGAAAACTCCACTCGTGGAAAAACAAATCCCCGAACAAGCCAAAGCGCTCGGCATCACTGAAGAAGAAGTTGTGAAAAAGATTATGCTCGGCGGCACAGTCGATGGTGAATTCACAACGGTTGAAGACGTCGCTGAAATCGCATTTCTCTTCGGCGCATTCCCATCAAACGCGCTGACCGGACAATCCCTCGTGGTCAGCCATGGTTGGTTTATGGAATAAGCGCAGGCAGATTTTCAAACACATAAATGGCGTCGGGCAACTCATGCCCGTCCCAATTATAGGTCGTAAGTCTCACCAGTTTTGCGCCCAGTGATTCATAGAAGTTCCGTGCACGGATGTTTTCGGCCAGAACACCGACAGTGATGGACTTGCCGCCGCGCTGCAACCAGTCTTTAGCTGCCAGACCAATCAATTCGCGCCCAATGCCTCTGCGGTAATGCGAAGCCGCAAGATAGATCGTATCCAAATTCCCGTCTTGATCTTCAATATACTTTTCTGTTGATGCCCCCGAAATTACAAAACCAACAGGAACATCCTGATCAAAAGCAGCCACTACAAATTTTTGCGTGTTCGGGATCACCGCCTGCCACAAAGGCAAGCGTTTCGCGGCCGTAAATGTTGCCATCAGCTCCGGCGGCAAATAATCCACATAAGCCTCGCGCCAACACTGCACATGCAGTGCGGCCATGGCTTCCGCTTCATGTGGTGCGGGGCGACGGTAGATCATAGGTAATCCGGCCAATCTTGTTTGCCGTGAAGGATGCGAAAAATCCGAACTTTCCCGCGTCCAATCCGATAAAATACAATGTGATTATGAAAAAACATTGTTCTAAGCGGCTTCTTGGACCCCTGCCTCTCAATGCCCATCTTGGGCTGAAGTGCAATTAAGTCGAGCAGATCAAGCAATTCATTTTTGTATTCACGCGACTGCTTTTCACCAAAATTTTCGACGCCGTAGATAAAAATCAGATCAATATCTTTTTTTGCCCGCGCCGAAACCTCAAGCTGCATTTTTTTTGCTCAAGCGATGCGCCTTAGCTATTTCCTCAAACCGTTGCTCAAACTCTTCACGGACATAAGGTACAAATCCACTTGCCTCGCCTTCTTCCAAAGCAATATTAATTTCTGCAATCGCAGCGCGCCTCTTTTTGTCTTTCTCCAAAATATCGCGTACATAATCACTCACATCACTATACTTCCCATCAGCAACTTGCTTGTCAGCAAATTCCTTCAGTTTTTTTGGCAATTTAACGCTGATCGTTTCCATCGCAAACTCCTCAGTTCTTGGGAACTATAACGTCTCCAACTCATCAATCAATCCAGAAATCACACTGAGCCCCTTCTGCCAGAACTGCGGATCAGTGGCATCTAAGCCAAATGGTTTCAGCAATTCCGAGTGATGCTTGGTGCCGCCAGCTTTCAGCATATCGAAATATTTTTCTTGGAAACCAGTTTCGCTTTCACGGTAGCGCGCATACAGCGAGTTCACCAAACAATCGCCAAAGGCATAAGCGTAAACATAAAACGGCGAATGGATGAAATGTGGAATATAAGTCCAGAAAGTTTCATAGCCTTCGCCAAACTCAATCGCATCGCCAAGGCTCTCATGCTGAACCTCCATCCACAACGCGTTGATCTGATCAGGCGTCAGTTCCCCTTCGCGCCGTGCCGCATGCACCTTGCGTTCAAATGTATAAAACGCAACCTGCCGCACTACTGTGTTGATCATATCTTCAGCTTTTGAAGCGAGTAATATCTTGCGGCTGGCTTTGTCTTTGGTTTCACGCAGCAAGGCCTGGAAGGTTAACATTTCACCAAACACAGAAGCCGTTTCCGCCAAGGTCAATGGTGTTGACGCCATCAGAGCACCCTGCTTAGCGGCAAGCACTTGATGCACACCATGCCCAAGCTCATGCGCCAGCGTCATCACATCGCGGGTCTTGCCAAGATAATTGAGCAACACATAGGGGTGCGCTGAGGGCACCGTGGGATGGGCAAAAGCCCCCGGCGCTTTGCCTGCGCGGGTTGGCGCATCAATCCAATTTTTATCAAAAAAATCTTTGGCGATTGTCGCCATCTCGGGTGAAAACGCGCCATAAGCTTTTAGCACCAAATCGCGGGCATCATTCCATTGCACTTCGCGCGTATCTTCGGCTGGCAGCGGCGCATTGCGGTCCCAATGCATCAGCTTGTCTTTACCCAACCACTTTGCCTTCATCTTGTAATAACGATGTGAAAGTTTTGGATAGGCCTCACGCACCGCAGCCACCAAAGCATCAACCACCGCAGGCTCCACGCGGTTGGAGAGATGCCGCGCTTCAGCAATATCTTTAAAGCCACGCCAACGATCAGAAATTTCTTTATCTTTGGCCAGCGTGTTGGTGATGAGTGTGAACAGCTTCACATTCTCCTCAAATGTTTTTGCCAGCGCCAATGAGCCGGCCTTGCGTTGTGCTTCATCGGTATGCTGCATCAAATTAAGTGTGGGCTCGAGTGTGAGCTCTTCACCATTCACATGAAAGCGCAAGCCCGCCATGGTTTCATCAAACAACCGATTGAAGGCACCAAAACCCGTTTGAGATTTTTCAAGAAACAACTGCTCGGTCTTAGCATCAAGTTGATAAGGCCGCTCCATGCGCAAATTTTCAATCCATGGCCGATAATGCGCCAGCGCTGGAACCTGCATTGCTTTTTCCAAAGCCGCATCATCAATCAAATTCATTTCAAGTTCAAAGAACAATAAACCACTTGAAACATCCGTGATCTTCGAGCTCACATCGCCATAAAATTTAGAGCGCGCCGAATCCGTCGTATTGCCCACATAATAAAGCTGCGCATAAGAGCCGATGCGCCCGATTAAATCTGAAAGCTTTTCGTAATCCTGCAGAGCGCGAGCAAGAGATGCACCATCCAAGCCCGCCAATTTGCCTTTATACTGGTCAGCAAACTTTTCCGCTGAGGCAACACTGGTGGCAAGATCAGCTTTAAATTCAGCTGAATCCGGCCCCGCATACAGATCAGCAAGGTTCCATTCTGGCAAATTTTCAAGTTTTGGGGCAAGCGACATAAATAAATCCTTTAATTGCGAAAACCAGCATATGGCCTAGGTTTACGGGGAAAACAACCAAAACGGCACATCAAATTATGCAGGCAAAACGCATACCTGTGCCCAAATGTGATAGGTCGTTAACATGGCTTTTACCACTCTGCGCCAGAAAAGGCTCCAACAAGTGGCCAATCAGGCCCAAGACCTGTCAAGTGAGTGAAGCCAAGCGAATGACGTCCCGCGTACTGATAGTTGAAGACGAACCAGCCCAACGCCGCATCTTGGAAGAGATGGTCAAACGGTTTGGTTTTGAAGTTCACACGGCTGAAAACGGCTTGAAGGCTTTGGAAATTCTTGGCACGCCGACGGGTGCCACTGTTGAGCTCGCAATTCTTGATCTGATGATGCCTGGCATGGGCGGTTTGGAGTTCTTGGAAAAACTCCAGGCGATCCGAGGTGATCTCAAAGTCATCGTGCAAACTTCGCAAGGCTCGATTGAGACAGTCATAAAAGCCATGCGCGCCGGAGCTGATGATTTTGTGGTGAAGCCCGTCTCGCCCGAACGCTTGCGCGTCTCCATTCAAAACCTTCTGAAAGTGAGTGCCCTCACCGAAGAAGTAAAGCGCCTTAACAAAAAAGTTTCCGGCGCACTTACCTTTGGTGATCTCGTTGCCTCATCGCCCGCCATGGCCAATGTCATAAGGCTTGGCCGCCGTGGGGCGCAATCTAACATTCCAATATTGATTGAAGGCGAATCCGGCGTCGGCAAAGAAATGATTGCGCGCGCCATTCAAGGCGAAAGCGAACGTGTGGGCCGCCCCTTTGTGGCTGTGAACTGTGGAGCCATTCCTGAAAATCTCGTCGAATCAATTTTGTTTGGTCATGAAAAAGGCTCCTTCACTGGAGCAACGAGCAAACATCTCGGTAAATTCCAGGAAGCTGATGGCGGCACTTTATTTTTAGATGAAGTGGCTGATCTTCCATTGGATATGCAAGTTAAATTGCTGCGCGCCATTCAGGAAGGCGAGATTGATCCCGTGGGCTCGCGCAAATCAGTGAAGGTCAATATCAGGCTGCTTTCGGCCACCAACAAGAACATGATTGAAATGGTCAAAGCCGGAAAATTCCGCGAAGACCTTTATTACCGCCTCAATGTTTATCCGATCATGGTGCCGCCTTTGCGTGATCGCAAAGAAGATATTCCAGCTCTGGTCAATCACTTCATCACCAAGCTCTCGGCTGAAGAAGGCCGCAGAGTGCATGGCATTGCGCGGAATGCCCTGGAAATGCTGCAGGCCTATGCTTGGCCCGGCAATGTGCGCCAAATTGAAAACACTATTTTCCGCGCTATTGTTTTGTGTGAAACCGATACGCTCGACATTCAAGACTTCCCGCAAATCGCGGCCTTGGTTGAAGGATTCGAAGTTAAAATTCCACCCGCCCCCGTTCCAGCCCCGCACACGTTGCGCAGGCCCGATGGCAATAACCAAGTTCAAATACGAACCACTGCTGGCCAAGTGAGTGACGGCAACGGCATTGGCGTATCCATTGTGACAGATGGCGGGCATATCCGCACGCTTGAAGAAGTTGAAGCCGACATGATCAAGCTTGCAATGCACCGCTATCGTGGCCAAATGTCTGAAGTTGCCCGTAAACTAGGCATCGGGCGTTCCACACTTTATCGCAAGATGCGGGATTTGGGCTTAGAAGAGGCAAACGGGTAACACCCCGAAATATATTTTGGTGCAATCAATGGCTCACCATTGAATTGCCATAGACGCAAGTATAGATTGCGCCGCGCGTCGTAGGAGAGTTGTTTATGCTGCGGTTTGTTCCAAAATTAATCTGCGGCTTAGCAGCCTTGGCTCTTTTTGCTGGCGCTGCTGATGCTGAAACCTTCAAAGTTTACAAGAAACGCCGGGGATTTTTTGAATCTCTCTTTGGCAGCCAGAGCGAGTCTCTGTCGAGGCCAACCGTATCATCCGACGGCCAAATCATTCGGCTGAAAAATTTTGATACGCCCTCCGCTAGTCGCCCCGCTTTTGACGTGTTCGGCAATAGAATTATCTACAAAGACAAATATGGCGCTGGCGATGGCGAAAATGTTGTTTATGGCTTTGGCCCTGATAAGTCGAAGAGGAACGGAAGTTTCATAACCGAGCTTTCGGAGCCTGAACCTTTGCCCGGTCTGGGCATGGGCACCATCAATTATCAGCCGCCTTTGGTCATTGCACTTTTTGATCCAGCATTTGCAAAGCTGGAAACCGATTCCAATGAAACTGAAGCCGTAAGATTGACGCTTGCCGACAAAGGAACAGCGATCCGCGCTGTCGATGCCGAACGCAAAGCCGTCTTGTCGCTTTACAGCTCAAATGGCTTTAATCCACTTTGGTTCAAGGATGGCCACATCACCGAGCGCGCCAGTCAAGCTTTGAAAATTCTATCGCGTGCTGGCGAAGAAGGTCTCATTCCAGCAAATTATCTGCCACCCGTCTTGCCGAGCTTTGAAGATGCCGACAAAAATTTGGGTGGTGACATCCTAAAGCTTGCGCAATTTGATGTGGGTCTCTCGGCGAGAGTCTTGAAATATGCCCGTCACCTTTCTGGCGGACAATTCGATCCTGCCCGCCTGTCGCTTTATTATGACATCAAAACCAACCCAGTTGATGCCGAATCGGCCGCGAAAATTATCGCTCATTCGCCTTTTCTTGAAAGCTACCTGACGGGCCTTGCACCCACCCACCCGCAATATGCCATGTTCAAAAAAGCTTTAAGCCAAGTAGCGGCCCCGGCAAAACCCATCGCTCAAATCGCTGAGGGACCACGGGTCAAACCTGGTGCCACTGATCCCCGCATTCCAAGCATTCGCGCCAAATTGCAGCTCTTGGGCCTGTTGAGCGCAGAAGATGCCGCCAACAACGATGAAGAACAGCTCGACCAACCGCTTTCCGAAGCCTTGAAGAAATTCCAGGTGGCCAATAAGGTGAAAGCCACGGGTGGCATTGATAATACAACAGTTCAAGCTTTCAACATTGATCACAGTGAAAATGACCGCCAGCGTTTGATTTACAATATGGAGCGCTTGCGCTGGTTGCCGAAAAATCTGGGCCAGCGTTATGTTTTCGTCAATCAAGCGGCATTTGAAGTCAATGTGATGGATGGAAATAAATCAGCATGGAAAAGCCGCGTGATCGTTGGTCGCCCCCTCACGCAAACCACTTCCTTTTATGACACGATCGAAACCGTAGTATTCAACCCAACTTGGGGTGTTCCGGCTTCCATCATTGTCAATGAATATGGCCCGAAAAGCCGCAAAGACCCAGGTTACCTAGATCGCAACGGCTTTAAAGTTGTCGATTCGAAAGGCCGGCCTATCTCGTCGCGCGATGTCGATTGGTGGGGCATGGGGCAATCGCCAACAATCGGCGTGCAACAGCCCGCTGGCGATGGCAATGCTTTGGGCGAAATAAAATTCCTCTTCCCCAACTCTCATGACATTTACATGCATGACACACCAACCCGCAACCTGTTCACAGAATCGATGCGCGCTTTCAGCCATGGTTGCGTCCGTGTGCAAAATCCACGCGAATTTGCACAGTTTTTGTTGGGCTGGGATGCAGCCAAGGTCGCTGCCAATATTGAAAGTGGCGATAGCCATTCCGTAAGTCTCGCCCAAAAGACCCCGGTTTATCTCACCTATTTCACAGCTTGGCCGAATGCTGACGGAAAAATCGTCTATTATGATGATTTTTATGGTCGAGATGCCGCCATGGCCAAGGCTTTTGCTTACAGCCCCAACGCTAAACCTCAGATTTCTGACGATAAAATCGTGGAGAATGGTGCAATTGTGGGTGGTTTGAATCAAAATTGAACTTTTTAAACTTCCATTAAGTACATTAGGGCACAGTGCATTAACGATGAGGCTGCCTCAGAGTGGCCGCAATCTTGTTAGATGTCCCGTTTAGGTATAGAGTGGCTTGGTCTACTCGCACCCAGACGGAAAACTTGGTGAGGAGTCGGGTTTCCGCCCGGTGTGTGTGTAGAGTATGGGGATGAGTTTATTGGACGCTGAACAACGTCAGAAACTGACTGCTCGCTTTAAGAAAGCCATGGTCGCAACGACCATCGTGGCAGGCCTTTTGCTGGGTGATTTGACCCTTTTGGGTGGCTCTTCCATCGCTGGCGGCGAAACCCGCACCATTCAGCTTTATCATATGCATACAGGCGAAAGCTTGACTGTGACTTACATGCAAAACGGGCATTATGTGCCTTCTGCTATGAAGCAAATCAATTATCTGCTGCGCGATTGGCGCCGCAAGGAAGTTATTACCATTGATCCCAGAACCATTGATCTGGTGTGGGAACTGCATGAAGATCTGGGCTCAAACCGCCCCATCCATATTGTTTGCGGCTATCGTTCGCCAAAAACCAATGCCTTCTTGAAGCGCATAGGCCGCAATGTGGCCACCAAGAGCCAACACATGGTGGGCAAGGCCATCGACTTCTATTTCCCTGATGTTCCAACCATTAAGATCCGTAACAGCGCCTTGGTGCGCAAAGTGGGTGGTGTTGGTTATTATCGTTCCGCAGGCGGCCCGACTGGCTTCCTGCATGCAGACTCTGGCCATGTGCGCCATTGGGGCCCAGCCATCAGCAATTTGCAAATGGCGCAGATTTTCCGTGAAGGCTCTAAAACCGTTGGCCGGCGTATGCGCCTGAATGACGGCAATGACACAACTGTTGCACCAGAAGAAACTGGCAATGGTGGTGGATTGGTCGCCGCATTGTTTGGCAAGAAAAAGCCAGGCGTGAGCCCAGCCCAAGAAGCAGCTGTTGCCGATGGTCAAGCAGCAGATGATCAGGCAGCTGATGATCAAGGTGCAGATGTAGCGTCGGCCTATGTTGGCAATGAAGATGACATGGCCGATCTGAGCGCTGATGCCGCTGTTGCCCCCGCTGCTCCTTTCAAACTGGCAAAATCGACAGTAGCTTCAGTTGTTCCACCTGAACCAACTGTCACCAGAGCCGAAGCCGAGAAACTCAATGAAGCTGCTGCAAATGCGGCAATTCCTGATGAACCACAAGTCGCTGACAATGGCGCTAATGAACCTTTGGTGCGCCAAGGTTACCCCGTGCCAAAGCCACGCTTGAAGCCAGTTGAAATTATGCTGATGGCCGCCGCCAACATTAAGAGTGTTCGCATTTCTGCTGCCAATGGCGGTCCGCCTGATCTTTCCGGTGGCAACAAACCATCCCCCGTAGCTGATGGCTTATCAACTGTCATGGAAGCTGCTTCCATGGTTGAAGAACCCGCTATGCCGCAAGCCAAAACCAATCAAAAAGGCAAAGGTAACTTTGCTGCACAGCTGCGCAATGGCACGACTGATGATGCTCCGGTAATCAAGCCTTTATTGGCTTCAGCTGGTGGCAGCGACATTAATTGGTGGCCACAACTCTTCCTGAATGGCGAAGCTGCAATCCGCCGCGATGGTGCGCCAAGTTTGATTGGTGCCAGCGGAGAATCAAGCCTGCCAAAAGCTGCTGTCTTGGGTGAGGAAGGTGTATCTTCCGGAACTCAAACCTCCGCTGAAGGCAAAGGCGATCTCTTGGTGGTAAACCGCGAAGGCAAAGGCAACCTCGATGCGCCAGCTTTGGGTGTGATCAATAACAC
Source organism: Hyphomicrobiales bacterium (assembly GCA_025362535.1). Lineage (GTDB taxonomy): Bacteria > Pseudomonadota > Alphaproteobacteria > Rhizobiales > Aestuariivirgaceae > Aestuariivirga. The sequence continues at coordinate 3,583 of JANYGE010000289.1, read as the reverse complement.
GCAAAAAGTGGGTCAGCTGGTTACAGAGTAAGTCTGCAACCAGCCCTCTTGTAAAATGGCTCCATTAGAGCTATAATAGCTCTAATGAAAACCATGTCCTCCAAAGAGATCAAAGATCGCTATGGCGTGTTTGCTGAAACGGCAAGGCGCGAACTTGTCGTTCACACCAGCCATGGGCGGCCCACACTTGTAACCATATCCATCGACCGTGCCCGCAGCATTCCTCAGTTGCAAAGTGATTTACCTGCAGACCCAGCCGCCAATAGAAAACAAAAATATGAGCGTCTCATCGCATTAGCCGGAACCGGTATCAAATTAGTTGGAGAACAATCGGCTGCTGATTTGGCAAAACGGAGCCGCTACTTCCGTGATAATGATTAACCGTTTGAAGTTAGCATCAAGGGTCTATTTTGACTCGAACATACTGATTTATCTGATAGAGCGGACCGATTTGCTCCAACAAAAAATAGTTCAAGTTCTAAACATCCTTGAGCAAACAGAGGCAAGTCTCTTCATCAGCAATATAGGCGTTGCCGAATGCTTTTTTGGCGCACACAAATTTAAGAACGACAAGCTCATACAACAATACCATGATATTTTCTACGACAATGGACTCTTCAACCTCGTGCCCGTCGATAGCGAAAGAGTAATCTCGGCTGCGAGACTTGGCGCAGAAAAAAATCTAAAGCTCGTCGACGCCACACATTTTCTCGCCGCCATTGAAATGGAGTGCGAGGTCTTTCTAACCAATGATCACCATTTCAAATCTAGCCACGGCATTGCAGTGTTGCAGATTGATGAGCTTTGATTTTCAGGCCGCCTCTTCCGCCACACTCGGCGCCATGCCCAGTGCTGCCAGATACACATCAATCAAGGCTTCTTCTTCCTGGCGCTCGGTTGGTTCCTTCTTGCGCAGTGAAATCACCTTGCGCAGAATTTTAATATCAAAGCCGGTGCCTTTGGCTTCGGCATAAACTTCCTTGATATCAGCAGCGATAGTTTTCTTTTCTTCTTCCAGGCGCTCAATGCGCTCGACAATGGCTTTGAGTTGGCCATGGGCAAAATGCGTCGTTGTCTTGTCAGCCACGTCTCTTCTCCGAAATTAATGTTGGGGTGGTGTGATTTTTTGCGTGGGGCCAGACTGGTGCTTGGCCTTCCACTCTTCATAGGGCATGCCATAAATATGCTGGCGCGCCGCATCGCGCGAAACAGCAAGACCTTTGGCCTTTGCCGCATCTTCAAACCAATTTGACAGGCAGTTACGGCAGAAGCCAGCGAGATTCATCAAATCAAGATTCTGCACATCATCGCGGGCGCGCAAATGCTCAATCAGGCGGCGAAAAGCAGCGGCCTCAAGTTCAGTCTTGGTTTTGTCATCCATGTCCATGGCCCTTACATAAGCGCTGAAATGAAAAGCGCCAATGCTGAACTTCCGTCATCCACAGCCCTTAAACACTTGTCGCGCGTCTCATAATGCCCTAGTTTCCAGCCAATTTTCGAGATTGACGGCGCAATCCTTGAAACTAAACATAGATTTGATTCGCTTGACGCGTGGAGGCACTGGCATGATTGGCAAATTCTGGATTGGTTTAGGGGCTGCCCTGCTTCTGGCCGCAGCCGGAACCCCCGCAAAAGCAGATCTTAAACTCTGCAATAACACCGCCAGCAAAGTGGGTGTTGCGATAGGTTATAAAGATAAAGAAGGCTGGGCCAGCGAAGGTTGGTGGACAGCCGGACCGCAAAAATGCCTCACCCTGCTCAAGGGTGCGTTGATTGCACGCTATTATTATGTTTATGCCGTCGATCAGGAGAAAGGCGGCTCGTGGGGCGGCAAATCACAGATTTGTATTAAAGATAAAATATTCACCATCCGCGGCATTGATAATTGCTCTGACCGTGGCTTTCAGAAACAAGGTTTCTTTGAAGTGGACACCGGCGAAGAAGCTGATTGGACTGTCTCACTTTCTGGCGACAAGACAACACCCAGCCAATAATTAAAGTGAGTCATTAAATTGCGCAGAAAACGTAAGGTCAAAATCCTAGCTACGTTAGGTCCAGCTTCGGCCAGTCTGGAGATGATTGAAAAGCTCTTTATCGCCGGTGTGGATGTGTTCCGCATTAACATGAGCCACACCAATCATGCTCTGCTCAAAGAACTCCACGGCCATATTCGTGCGATTGAAGAAAAGTTGAAACGCCCCATCGGCATTTTGGCCGATTTGCAGGGCCCCAAAATCCGCATCGGCACCTTCGCTGAAAAAGAAGTGAAGATAAATGCGGGCGATCAATTTGTGTTTGATACGAACCCAGAGCCAGGCGATGCCACCCGCGTATTCCTGCCGCATCCAGAAATTTTCGCTGGTGCTAAGAAGGGCGATAACCTGTTGCTCAATGATGGCCGCTTGCGGGTTGAAATTACCGATGCAACGCCAACCCGTTTAGACACAAAAATTATCTATGGTGGCGTTCTTTCCAATCGCAAGGGCGTGAACCTGCCGGATACATTGCTGCCGATCCCGGCCCTCACCGATAAAGACCGCGCTGATCTTGAGGCTGCAGCTTCATTAGGTGTGGATTGGATCGCACTTTCATTCGTGCAGCGCCCCGAAGATGTGGCCGAAGCGCAAAAACTCGTCAAAGGCCGTGCCGGTGTGATGGCCAAGATTGAAAAGCCTTCAGCCCTTCCCGTGCTTGATGAAATTCTCAAAATCTCTGATGGCATTATGGTGGCGCGCGGCGATTTGGGTGTTGAACTTCCGCTTGAATCGGTGCCATCAAAACAAAAGCACATCACCAGATCAGCCCGCCGTTTTGGCAAGCCCGTTGTGGTAGCAACCCAAATGCTGGAATCGATGATCACCGAGCCCGTGCCAACCCGCGCTGAAGTCTCGGATGTAGCAACGGCTGTTTATGAAGGTGCTGATGCGGTGATGCTGTCTGCCGAAAGCGCCTCTGGTGCTTGGCCGGAAAAAGCGGTGCAGACCATGGACAAGATTGCGCAATCAGCTGAAGGTGATATTTACTATAGCGGTATTGTGCATGCCCAACGCCATGACGTTGAATCAACCGCAGCAGATGCCATTGCCTCTGCCACGCGCTCAATTGGCGAAACACTCAATGTGCCAGTTATCGTGTGTTACACAGGTTCAGGCTCCACAGGGTCTCGCGTGGCCCGCCAACGCCCCAACATGCCCATTTTGGCATTAACACCAGTCATTGAAACGGCGCGTCGCTTAACTCTCACCTGGGGAGCACATCCCGTCTTGGTCGAAGATGCAAAGTCTCTCGATGAAATGATGAGCCAAGCGGGAGAAATCGCCTTCCGTGAAGACTTTGCCAAGCCGGGCGAAAAAATCATCATCACGGCCGGTGTGCCAATCGGTGCCCCCGGCACCACCAATATGTTGCGCATTGCAACGATTGGGCCGGGCGGAAAAGGGTTTTAGAGCAATTGCGTAGTGCCACCCGCTGATGCAGATCACCTTTAATTAAGTGGGGTGGCACCGTAATTCCACCGTAATTCCCACCGTAATTCGCAAAATTCAATTGGAACTACGCCACCTCAAGCGTCACAATTTTCGAA
>JANYGE010000285.1 GCA_025362535.1 Hyphomicrobiales bacterium | reverse complement strand
CTCGAGGCCAAGGGTCAGAAGCAACGCATCTAAGAGCTTGCGATGATTGAACTTGACGATATACTTCTCTTTTCCAATCCCCAATGCCTCCATCGTGTCGGCTGCCATCATGCACACTTCGGCATCGGCGGCAGGGGAGGCTGAGCCTACTGTATCAGCATCAAACTGCATAAATTGGCGGAATCTTCCCAGGCCTGGCTTTTCATTGCGGAACACCCAGCCTTGGCGATAGCTTCTAAATGGGGTTGGCAGCTGCTGATTATATTCAGCGTAATAACGCGCCAAGGGAGCAGTGAGATCATAGCGCAGCGATAACCACTGCTCGTCTTCATCCTGAAACGAAAACACACCAGCATTGGGCCTATCTTGATCAGGCAGAAATTTTCCAAGCGCGTCGGTATATTCAATGAAGGGCTGCTCAACTGGCTCAAAACCGTATGATTCATAAACCTTCTGAATCGTGGCCAGCATGGCGCGGGTGCCGCGCACTTCATCGGCTTCAATATCACGAAACCCCTTGGCCACGCGGGCTTTGGGCTTGAAAGTTTTTTTCTGGTCTGCGCTCATCACCAATCTCACTTATTTGTCGAGGCTTCTAGTGCATGAGAAAGGTGGGGGCAAGCTATGCGATTTTCCGCTTGTGATAGAGGCTAAAATCCACTAGAAGCCTTCTCACGAAATTCACTCACATAGCTGCGAGAGCAGAAAATGAGAGTGGGTCCCGCGAGGGGCCCGCTTTTTTTGTTTGGAATAGGACGATGACTGAAGCGAGACTTACACGAGAAACAGGACCAGCGGCACGCATTGCGGCGATGGCCGAGCCTGTGCTTGATTCCATGGGTTACCGCCTGGTGCGGGTTAAAATGTATGGCAATACCGTGCAAATTATGGGTGAGCGGCCAGATGGCACGTTTTCCATTGGCGATTGCGAAAAATTCAGCCGTGATTTTTCCCCCATGATGGATGTGGCGGATGTGATTTCGGCCAAATATATGTTGGAAGTTTCATCGCCAGGCATTGATCGGCCTTTGGTTCGCGCTGGCGATTTTGAAGCTTGGGCGGGCCATGAAGTTAAAATTGAAATGGCTGTGCCAGTGGCAGGCCGCAAGCGCTTCCGTGGTGAGCTTGAAGGCTTCCATGAAGGCGAAGTGCGCCTGTTTATTGATAACCCAGAGGGTGGCACCGAGCCCTTATTGGTGGGCGTTCCTTTTGCCGATATTGCCGAAGCAAATTTAGTGCTCACTGATGAATTGATTGCCGCTGCCAAAGCCCGCCTGCCCGAGACCGCGATGGCCGATGGTGCCGAAATTGACGAAGATCAAATTACCGAAGTAAACGAGGAAGACGATAATGGCTAATACACCCATTTCAGCAAACCGCTTAGAGCTGCTCCAAATTGCTGATGCCGTGGCGCGCGAAAAAACCATTGATAAATCAGTGGTTTTGGAAGCGATGGAAGATGCGATCACCCGTGCTGCCAAAGCCCGCTATGGCCAGGAAAATGAAATTCGTGCCGAGATTGATCCCAAGACTGGCGAGACTCGGTTGAACCGTTTGCTGCAAGTTGTTGAAGTGATCGACAATGATGCAACGCAGATTACGTTGGTTGAAGCCTCGAAGAAAAACCCTGCTGCGCAAGTGGGCGATTACATTGCTGAGCCGCTGCCACCCATCGAGTTTGGCCGCATTGCCGCCCAAAGTGCCAAGCAAGTGATTGTGCAAAAAGTACGCGATGCTGAGCGCGAGCGCATGTATGCTGAATTTAAAGACCGTATTGGCGAAATTGTGTCTGGTCTGGTGAAGCGTGTTGAATATGGCAACGTGATTGTGGATTTGGGCCGTGGCGAAGCGATTATCCGCCGCGATGAAGCCCTGCCACGCGAAACCATTCGCCCCGGTGACCGGGTTCGCGCTTATGTTTATGATGTGCGCCGCGAACAACGTGGACCGCAGATTTTCTTATCACGCACGCACCCCCAATTCATGGCCAAACTGTTCGGCCAAGAAGTGCCTGAAATTTATGATGGTATTGTTGAAGTGGTATCCGTGGCGCGTGATCCTTCATCCCGCGCAAAAATTGCGGTTCGTTCCAAGGATGGATCTATTGATCCCGTCGGCGCATGTGTTGGTATGCGCGGGTCTCGTGTGCAAGCTGTGGTGAATGAGCTGCAAGGCGAAAAGATTGATATTATTCAATGGTCGCCAGATGTGGCCACTTTCGTGGTGAACTCATTGGCCCCTGCTGAGGTTGCTAAAGTGGTTCTCGATGAAGATGCCGAACGCATTGAAGTTGTGGTGCCGGATGAGCAATTGTCTCTGGCTATTGGTCGGCGCGGGCAAAACGTACGCTTGGCTTCGCAGCTCACGGGCTGGGATATTGATATTATGACCGAGGCCGACGAATCCGAACGCCGCCAGAAAGAATTTGCAATTCGCACCACGCGCTTTGTGGAAGCTTTGGATGTGGATGAAACCTTGGCTCAGCTTTTGGCATCGGAAGGTTTCGATACCGTAGAAGAAGTGGCTTATGTCGATCTTCACGAGATTGCGTCGATTGAAGGCTTGGATGAGCAAACGGCCGAAGAGCTGCAGCAGCGCGCCAAGGATTATCTGGGCAAACAAACGGCTGAGCTTGAAGACAAGCGTAAAGCTCTTGGTGTTTCCGATGAACTTCTTGAAATGGAAGGCCTCAACCCCACATTGGTAGTGGCGCTGGGCGAAGCCGGAATCAAGACTATTGAAGATTTGGCTGATTGTGCCACCGATGATCTGATTGGCTGGAACGAGCGCAAGGATGGCACGACAACTAAACATCCGGGTGCTTTCACGGGCCAAGACATTTCATCGGCTGATGCGCAAAACCTGATTATGGCGGCCCGCGTGAAGCTCGGCTGGATTGAGGCTGAACCTGCGGCTGCAGCTGAAGAGGTGGCAGGCTGAACCAGTTGGAACCGGAGACGGAGTTGGTAGATCGGATGTGCATCGTTACTCGGGTTGTGAAACCTGAGGATGAGCTTATTCGGTTTGCTCTTTCGCCTGATGGGGAGGTGGTGCCAGATTTGAAACGCAAATTGCCGGGGCGCGGCGTTTGGGTTTCGTTAGATCGGAAAATGCTTGGTGACGCGATCAAGCGCCATTTATTTTCCAAAGGCTTTGGTGCCGAAGCCAAGGCCGGACCAGAATTGGCGGATTTGGTTGGGCTGCAATTGCGCAAAGACGTGCTTTCGGCCTTATCACTCGCGCGCAAAGCCGGTTTGGCTTTGAGCGGGTTTATGAAGGTTGAGGAAGCCCTGACCAAGGGTAATGTGCGAATGATCTTCCATGCCAGTGATGGCTCGGTTGATGGTCGCCAGAAATTAGACCGAAAATGCGCCGCCAACGTGGTGATTTTCGATTTGTTTGCCAGCGGCGATTTGGATTTGGCTTTTGGCAAGTCAAATGTGATACATGCAGCCGTAGCCAATGGTGGCATGGCTGAGAAATTGCTGGATTATGCGCGAAAACTCGCGCAGTACGAGACTTTAAGCGTTACAGGATTGGGATTACAGACGGTAGCATGAGCGATATTAACGATAGCAACGAAAAGCCAAGTGCTGCACGCACAGGCGGAAATACGTTAAGCCTGAAGCGCCCTTCGATTGAACAATCGAAGGTGAAGCAGAATTTTGCCCATGGTCGCACCAAGACTGTGGTTGTGGAAACCAAGCGCAAGCGTTTTGGTGAAGATCGCCCTGTGGCTCCTGCGGCGGCAGCGGCCCCGGTTGCTGCGGCTGCTCCAAGTGTTGCACCTGTTGCTGCCGAAAAAACCAAATTTCAGAGCGCCCCACGTGTGGCAGAACCTGCAACGCAACGGCCCGTAACGCCGCCTCCATCAACAGCCAGGCCTGGTGTCGTTTTGCGCACTCTTTCTGCTGATGAGCGCGAAGCACGTGAACGCGCTTTAGCTGGTTCAAAAATTCGCGAAGCTGAAGAGCGCAAACGTCAAGTGCAAGAGGCTATTGAACGTAAATCGCAAGAAGAACAGGAAGCCCTCGAGCGCGCAGCTGCGGCAAAACGTAAAGCCGAGGATGATCTTCGCCATAAAGCTGATGACGATGGTAAGCGCAAGGCTGAAGAGGCTGTTAAAAAGCTTGCTCCAAAAACAACGGCTCCATCAAGTGCCACTGTACGCTCTAACGATGAAGAAGAGGGCGAGCAACGCTCTAAGGCGCCTCTTCGCACATTTGGCGGTGTTATTAAACGCGAAGTTAAAGTGCCTGCTCCAGTTCGCACCAAAGCCGAAGCTGATAAGCGCCGTGGCAAACTTACGTTGGCGACAGTTGGTTCGGAAGAAGAAGGGGACCGCGTTCGCTCGGTTGCTGCCTTTAAGCGCCGCACCGAACGTCTGAAGAAACAGGCTCAAGGCTTTACCAAGCCGACTGAAAAAATGAGCCGTGATATTATTATCCCTGATGCGATTACCATTCAAGAATTGGCCAACCGCATGGCTGAACGCGCTGTGGATATTATCCGCATGTTGATGAAGCAAGGCCAGATGCATACGATCAATGATTTGATTGATGCTGATACGGCGCAAATTATCGCTGAAGAAATGGGCCACCGGGTGCGCCGCGTTTCTGAAGGCGACGTGGTTGACAGGTTGGGCGCTGATGATGATGCCGATGGTTCGCAATTGCCACGCCCACCTGTGGTTACCATTATGGGCCACGTTGACCATGGTAAAACATCACTGCTTGATGCGATCCGCAAGACCAACGTTGTAACCGGTGAAGCCGGCGGTATTACGCAGCATATTGGCGCTTACCAAGTGAAGACTGACAATGGTTTGGTGACCTTTATTGATACGCCTGGCCATGAAGCCTTTACCTCCATGCGCGCGCGCGGTGCGAAAGCTACCGATATTGTGGTGCTTGTTGTGGCTGCCGACGATGGTGTGATGCCGCAAACTGTAGAAGCGATTTCACATGCGCGGGCGGCTGGTGTTCCGATCATTGTGGCGATCAATAAAATTGACAAGCAATCTGCCAACCCAACCCGTGTGCGCACTGATTTGCTGCAGCATGAAATTGTTGTGGAAAGCATGGGCGGCGACACCATGGATGTGGAAGTTTCAGCAGCCAAGGGCACGAATCTCGACAAATTACTTGAAGCGATTTTGCTGCAAGCCGAAGTTCTCAATCTTAAAGCCAATCCAAACCGTGAGGCCTCAGGCCTTGTGGTGGAAGCGCAGTTGGATAAGGGCCGTGGTCCGGTTGCCACTGTTCTGGTGCAACGCGGAACCTTGAAATTGGGCGATCTTTTCGTGGCTGGCTCTGCATGGGGCCGCGTTCGCGCCCTTGTTGATGACAAAGGCAAGCAAGTTAAGACCGCTGGTCCATC
>JANYGE010000270.1 GCA_025362535.1 Hyphomicrobiales bacterium | reverse complement strand
TTCATTTTCTACTACCGTCCTATCGCAGCTGTAGCGCGCCATAAAGTCGACGACGCTACCGGAAGATTTTAGCTCTCCAATGGTTAGCGACTAGCATTTAAGCCACAACATAGCACACATTGACGTTATACGTATAACGTGTTATTTGCCTTCCATGCACAAGAAAATGACCATTAGCCTCGATGAAGCTGTTTATGATGGCCTTTACCGCACCATTGGCAAGCGGCGCATGAGTCAGTTTATCGAGGATTTGCTGCGCCCGCATGTTCTGGATACAGCTTTGGATGCAGGCTATTTGGCCATGGCCGCAGACGCCGAACGCGAGGTAGACGCTAGCGAATGGGCCAACTCTCTTGCTAAAGATGTGGCTGATGAAACGCGGTGAGGTGTGGTGGGTTGAATTTGATCCCGCCATCGGCAGTGAAATTGGCAAACGTAGACCGGCAGTCATCGTCAGCAACGACGCAGCAAATCGCAATCTCCCGCGCGTGGTCGTGGTTCCCCTTACAAGCAATATCACCAAACTATACCCCGGCGAAGCTTTGGTGAAAATTGGCGACCAAAGCAGCAAAGCCATGGCCGACCAAATCATGACCGCCGATAAGGCGCGCTTAAAATCTCAATTTGGAACTCTATCCAAGAGCGATATTAAAAACGTTGAAGAAGCCATCCGCGTTCATCTTGCCCTCGCAAAATAGCGGCCCTGAACTTGATCGGTTCTGACTAGGCCACTCTTCACTTTACAAACCACAATCCAGCCGAAATATTGGCTTGATCTAAACATGCTCTAGCAAGCTATTAATCGTGGCTAAATCGGCACCACACAATAGTCATGAGACTCCCCCGATCCAAACGAGAGTCAGCAGGTCGCAGGACCCAACAAACTCCAGCTTTGAACCGGGTGAACCTTTTCTACAGCGTGCGCCTTTAACGAAGTGCGATGAGGCGGCAAATACTTACAATATCTCGTGCATATGCAAGTGGATTACGCAGTATCGAACTGCAACGTTTTTTGTAAACGATGACATCATGGTCTGACATGCTTGCGACCGTACTCGTGCCACCACCTCCAGTGCCACCACCTCCAGTGCCGCCGCCTCCAGTGCCGCCGCCTCCGCCAGTGCCTCCACCTCCGCCGCCAGTGCCTCCACCTCCGCCACCACCGGTGCCGCCGCCGCCACAACCATTCGAGCCGATGCTGAGGCACAGGCTGACAAGTTGACGATTGCTCAATAACTTAAGTCTTGCGCTCACCAGTCCCAATAGTTGAGGCCGACTGGCACCGTTACAACCACTTGTCCCACCACCAGTGTTAAGGCACAGCATCAACAGTTGCTTCGGCGTGAGGAGCTTCAGATTGGCAGTGATCCCAGAAAGAACCTGTGATTTTGCTGTCAAACTTAAGGCTCCATTTGGGCCGAGAATTCCGGCATTGACCGTGGTTCCCGCTATCCCATTTACAGCACCTGCTACGCCACCAACTGCACCAGTGACACCACCAACTGCACCAGTTACGCCGCCAACGGTACCGCCTACTGCACCTGTTACGCCGCCAACAGCGCCACCGACTGCACCAGTAACACCGCCCACGGCACCGCCAATGCCGCCAACCGCGCCGCCAATGCCGCCAACCGCACCGCCAACAGCACCACCTAAACCACCCAAACCACCACCGAGTTGATCTGCGTAAGACGGCATTGAACTAGTCGATAAAAGTAATGCGGTTGATACCAATACAATCAAACAATGTTGCTTGCTCATTATGTTATCCTCTCTCTATGATAATTCAGCCGCTAAATATCGGCCACTGAGACGAAGGATAGTTTTTCCAAATGAAGTATGAATTTCGATAGTCAGTAAACCTAAGAAGCAACGCGTTATTATTCGCCAAAATAATGCTCTTAGAAGAAATCAATTCCTCAATGCGAAAATTGAAACGACAAGATATGCAAGAAATCTTGCACCGAGCGCATATCTTCAGGAGATCCTCGCGGCACTAAATTTAAATTAATTGCCTAATAGAATATGTGCCAAAGCAGTCGAAGAAAACAAGGTTTCTAGTTCGCCATCGCAAACGGAAATGATGGCCTTTGAACCGACTTGTTTTCTGAAAAAATTCTCAGTGCAGTCAATATAGATAAAATTTTATCGTCACTTGAGTTTTTCGAAATCAATGCCGTTATGACGACAATCGGATTATCCTGCCAATCAACAATCGGGGTTGAAATTGCGGTTGTCTCACTTTCAACCTCTCCTTTGGAAATGGCAAAACGATTTCTATTGATCTCGCGAAGGGCAATCTTCAACTCATCGTCGGATGCATAAATTGAATCGTTATAGGAAGCTCTTTCCTTTGCTATTAGCTCACGCGTCAATGCCGGATCCAAGAACGCCGCGAACACTCTACCTGACGCAGAATGCAAAATTGGCAGCACTTGTCCTAACATAAAAGGGACGACCAAAGAATCATCTGATCTTTCCCATCTGACGATCGTCGGCCCGGCTTTGCTCCAAACTGATAGACCAACGTGGCAGTTAATCTCAGCTACGAGCTTTTGTACTTCTTCCATGACATCGTCAATCTGATCAATTTGATGCATGGCCGCCAACCCAAGAAGTATTGCGTTCTTGCCTAAAGAATATTTTCCAGATTTTTCTCCGTGAGATGTAAACCCTAGTTTCGTTAAACTGCTTAAGTATCGATGTACTTTGCTCGGGCTTAAATTGCAGTGCTGACTCAATATTTTGAGAGTTATGGGTTGGCGAAAATTTGCCAACTGCAAAAGAATATCTGCTGCTACCTCGACCGAATTAATTCCAGCTTTATCACCAGCTAATCGTCTACTGACACTAGTCTGAAGTGGCATATAGAATAACTCCCAGAGCCTTAGTTGAACGAAACTCGAAGGGTATCATCTAGCAAAAATCAACTACCAAATATTAAAACGAACATACTCGAATTCACATAATTAGATAGCTCAAAACAGTAATGATGTTCAATTTTCAACTGTGAAACTATCAAACATAGCCTAAGAAAAATGTATCACATTATCAGTTCTATGCTGCTCTATCCTAGATAACTCCTGAGCCTCTGACGAGGTTTGGTAGCAAATGGCTGCGGCAGCCGCACATTGATTGTTGCAACGACTCCTCAAAACCTTCTGCCGAAATTTTTTTGTACATATAATAACGAACACCCTACGAGACAGATCAGCTGTTAGCTTATCCCGCATATTGCATTTCACCTAATGGTATTGATTTCGAATAGAGACATAACTGATCTTAATAAGAAACGTATTAAAGTCTTTTTGTAAGTCTTTATTTACGCGAAAGCACCAATCTAATTCGAATAGATCTACACAAGACCACAAGTCAATCGAGACGTTTTATTCTGAGCTAAATCACCAGTTAGTTACGCGGTTCAGACGCCAAATTTGGCTTGTATTTAAGTGAGTTGATTTCCTGACGTTCAGTCGCGACAAAGTCGAGTCATCGGTAGGTTCCAGGCGTCCGTCCGTGTGATCTCACCGCTCATGCAACTGTAACGGAAGGTATTCAACTCGCCGTCTACATCTCCTCTAGGAAGGCACCAGGGGAATTGAAGTCAGGATAATCAATGATGCGCGTTCATATAAAATCTGCAACGAAGAAATGTACATTAGTGGCTGCTACGTTAATCGTAACCGCAGGTAATTCTCTTGCTGCAACTGCACCTGCAATATTCAACGGACTCATTGCTGCAACCTGCATCCTCACCGCAGGTGTGACAGGTGTGCTTACTCCGAATTCCACCTATTCAACGTTGAGCTCCCGCAATGCCCTGGGTGTTTCAAGCGTGGTATCAGTAGTTTCAACTGGATTGATCGGATCGCCGTTTGGTGTTTCGGCCATAGCACCTTCCAGCTTTTCCAGCGGGCCTGCCGACGGCAATACCAGCACCACGTTCACAAGCACCTATTCGGTTACGGGTGGAGCAACCGCTAGCAATGTCGCAGGAGCTACAGTTACGCCCGTAGGTGTTGGTGCAACAGTTATGACGGTGGATCTGGATGCAACAAAAAGCTCTGGAAATTTCTCGGCAGGCGCATATAGCGCAATTGTAACGGTGCGTTGTGAGTAGCTCGTTTCTACAATTAGGAAACCTTGCAGCAGTCCTGGTTCTCGCCTGCAGTCCTGGGTTCGCTCAGTCAGTAACACCAATGCGCGGTGAGACACGTAGTGTTGTCAGTACATTCGCCATTCGCATCTTGGTTGGAAATCCCTACGCGAACTTGCAGGTTTTTGGGGTTAGAGTCTACGACGACAAATTCTTGCCCGTGAATGCACATATTTCCCTTCCCACTGTTCGGCTAGCGGCACAGGCGTCGAGAAGTGTCTTAGTCATTATTCCATTCGAAGCCGCCCCTTTCCGCAAAGTGAGAGTTTGCGCAGAAGGACTGTTCCAAGAAAAAAACTCGTCAATGTTGAGGACCCAAGTATGCGGAAGGTTTCTTGCTACATATGTCGGCAAATAACGGCGACTTGCATCTTTGTAGCTGTAGTCTGCGGTCTAGCTAAGGCCGATGACAACAGCTTTTATCAGAGCAACACACAATATGGTGTGAGTTTGCCCAATGCATCCTTACCTACCGCTAGCGATGAAGTGCGAGCAGCGGACGGAACGTCATGCCGTTCCGCTGTAGGCGGGAACGGGGCCTATATCGACACCGGTATAATTGGGGCACCACCTTCTAACGGAACCGCTGGTTCTGGAGCATTCTATACGCGACTTGTCGTTCCCATTGGAAGCAAACCACGTAGATTGGACTGCAGTTCTCTCTACGACCTTGAGATACAGCGCCTGAAAATGGAACTTAGCCTTGCCCGCATGGGACTTGCCGACCAGACTACAACAACTCCTGCCAATGTAAAATCTAACTGGCAAAATGAGGGTTGGTCCAGTGAGGCGCCAACCACACCAACACCTGTAATAAAAGTTGTTCCTACTGTGAAGAAGCAAAAAATTCTCAAATCAAGCGCAACCGCGAAGTTGCGGTTGAGCACCATGCGATAATACGCTTGATCGATTGAGGGTTATGGTGCCAATGCATTTAATTGCTCTGCACTTCCTCTCACGCCAACTCCTCCCCCTTACAAACCACAATCCAGCCGAAATTCCGGCCTGATCTAAACATCTTCGCTGCCTAGCCTTGGATAAATCTTAGGGAGAAAGCGCATGCGATTAAAATCCACCTTACTTTCCATTTTAACTCTGACAGCGGTTGCTTTGCCAGCCCAGGCCCATATCCAACCCCAGCAGGCCCGCGTTGAGGTGGCCTTTGTGCTTGATACCACGGGCTCAATGGGAGATTTGCTGGAGGGGGCCAAACGCAAAATCTGGTCGATTGCGTCAACCATCGTAGAAACCAACCCCAACGCTGATATCGCCATGGCTTTGGTGGCTTACCGTGATCGCGGTGATGATTATGTGGTGCAAACCACGCCTCTGTCTGAAGATATTCAAGGGCTTTATGGCAAGCTGATCCGGCTGCAAGCCGATGGTGGCGATGATACGCCAGAATCCGTCAATGAAGCTTTGGATAAGGCGATTAACGGATTGCAATGGAGCTCTGGCCCTGATGTGAAGCGCATTGTGTTTCTGGTGGGCGATGCCCCGCCCCACATGGATTATGCCCAAGAGCGCCAATACCCTGCCATCTTAAAACAGGCGGTGCGCAATAATATTATTGTCAATGCTGTGCAGGCCGGAGACATGGCGGAGACCACACCGATCTGGAAAGAAATTGCACAATTCGGCCATGGCCGATACATCGCTATTCCGCAGAGCGGCGGGCAAGTCTCGGTGCTCGTCACTCCTTTTGATGATGATATTTTGCATCTGCAGCGCCTGCTTGATGAAAGCGTGGTGCCCTATGGCCACGGAGACCAGAAGGCAGAGATCGGACGCCGGATGAAAGAACGCGCTGCAGCTCCGGCTGATGTGCAAATTGACAGCTCGAAATATTATTCAAAGCGGGCGGCCAAAAAAGAAGTGGTGACAGGTGGCGGCGATCTAGTTGCGGACTTGCGTAACAATGCAATCTCGCTTGATAAAATCGCCGAGAGTGAATTGCCCGATGCGCTTAAAGCCATGCCAAAGCCTGAGCGCCAGGATTGGCTCGATGCCAAGCTCTCCGCTCGCCACGCGCTGGAAGAAAAAATGGCAGCCCTTATGGCAAAGCGCGACAGTTTTGTGGCCACTGAAGTTGCCATGGGCAAAAGCGCACTGACCAGTGATTCATTTGACCAAGCCGTGGAAGAAACTTTGAGGAGCCAACTGAATTGAGGAGGGGTGAGGTCTTCACTTGAGGCCAGCAAAGGGACCTCATGGATTGCCTTCGCGTAAGCCGATCAGCCTCTAAAGATCACTTATTGACCGTGGGCAAATAGGTTCCGGGCAGTTCGATATATTCAAAAGCGCGCCTTGCAAATTCGGCTGGCACGGTGTCACGCACGGGTTCAGCCTTGAACAGTTCTGCCAGATTGAAGCCGATTGCAATATAGGGCTCGCGGCGCAGCTCACCAATCGGTGGGCCATCTTTTTTGCCATAGCCACGGGCAAAATATCCGGCTTGCAATTCAACAAAGCGCAAAGGCGTATCCTGAAATTGTTCAAAGCCACTCAGCTTTAAGGCCAGAAGATATTTTTGATTGTTGTAATCACTGAACGGTTTGAATTTAGCCGTATCAGAACCCCATGGATTATACTCCATGCGGAAATCCAGTTTTTCGGAAAGGCCAGGAATTGTACTGCGTAACATCGAGAAGCCAGCGCCAACACCATCAGCAATTAAATCCTGATTTGAAAAACCATACTCAGTCGAAAATCCGTCGATCACTTCCACCGCCGTCTGAACGCCAAAGCCGAGCAGAGCACCCGTTACCCCTGCGCCAGAGGCATCAGCACGGCTATGGGCAATGCGCTGGGTGAAATAATCCGAATAGAGATAAGCCCCATAAGCATGGCCGAGCTTGTCCATTCCTAGGGCATAGGTGTCTTGGCCAAACCAGCCTTCATCTTCAAAATGAAATTTCTTATGGCCCACATCCAATGTCGATAACCCGCCATAAATATTGGCCGCAAGCAATCCGGTAAAATCAAGCCAGACATCGCTTGATTGATCAATGAACTTTGAAGCGCTGTAAGGTCCAAACCCGGGAGTATCAATGCGCCGCAACGCATATGAAAGTGCAGTTTCAGTGGGTGCAGAATAACTGGCTGGCGCAATCAAAAAAGAACTGGGTGCCAAAGCAACTGAAAGTGGGAGTGAATCCATATCAAGTGTGGTGACTTGAACATCAGAACCAGGGTTCCATCCAGCAGTTTGAGACAATGCGGACTGGCCCATAAAAAGGCTCAAGCACAGACCACCAAAAAAGCTCCATAATCGCATCGAGAATCTCATCAACCCTGTTTTAACGAAGCCTTAACTTTTTTGGCAGGCCCATGCAAATATAAAAAATATAATATATTTTGCAATCTAAAGTTCAACCAACTCCAATGCGCAGTAAATCATGAATATGTACGAGACCAGCAGGTTTTCCATTTTCATCAACAACAAATACACTGGTGATTTTGGCCGCATTTAAGCGTTCTAAAGCTTCGCTGGCCAGCATATCAGGCGTGATGGTTTTGGGTGATGCGGTCATAATCTCATCAACGCTTTGCTGCAACAATGAAGGGCTCATATGGCGGCGCAAATCGCCATCGGTGATAATGCCAAGTAAGTGCTGATCTGCATCAACCACGCCAAGGCAGCCAAAGGATTTGGCCGACATGATAACCAAGGCTTCACTCATGGCACTGCCACTCTGCACCAAGGGCAATGCCTTCCCGCTGTGCATAATATCGCGCACATGTTTCAGCTGTGCTCCCAATTTGCCACCGGGGTGAAACTCTCGGAAGTTGGCCGGCGTGAAGCCCTTATCTTCGAGCAAGGCAATGGCCAAAGCATCACCCAAGGCGAGTTGCAGCAATGTCGAGGTTGTCGGTGCCAACCCAATCGGGCAGGCCTCAAGCGCTTGCGGGCATAACAAGGTGACTGTAGCGGCCTGGGCCAGACTGCTGGTGGCGCGCGAACATATGGCAATCAACGGCACGGCAAAGCGCTTGGTATAATCCAACATATCGCGAAGCTCCGCCGACTCGCCGGAATTCGAGAGCATCAACACCACATCCTGCGGCGTAATCATGCCGAGATCACCGTGGCTGGCTTCTGCCGGATGCACAAAACTGGCAGGGGTTCCGGTGGAGGCCAATGTGGAGGCAATCTTGCGGCCAACATGACCGCTCTTGCCAATGCCAGACACAATCACCCGGCCCGGCGCTGCCACGATTAAAGCCACTGCATCGGCAATGGCTTCCCCCAAGGGCCCATCACACGAGGCGGCCAAGGCACTCAAACCATCACGCTCAATATTCAAAGCCCGAGCCGCTGAAGCCCGCCACTTGGCGCGCGTTTCCAAATTCATATTCTGCATTTTCATCACGCCTTCATAAGGCAAAACTTGCAAAAAGGAAAATGCCGCAGAAACCCATCATTAACCATAATTTGGCTAGGGTGCACGCACGTGGAGTATGGTTGTGAAAGCGTTAAAGTCAGTGCGTGGCCTGAGTTGCGTGGCGTTGCTTATGGGCAGCGCTGGCTTGGTCTATGCGCAAGAGGCTGATGCCCCTGCCCCGATTCGTAAAAAAACTTTCAGCACTGATCCCTATGCAGCCATTGGAATTGATGCTGGCGGGCTTCGGCTTTACCCCAGCTTGGAAATTGGCAGCCTTTATACTTCCAATGCGAGCCGCTCTTCCATCACAAAAAATTCTGATTTCGGCGTGGAGCTGAAACCAAGCTTGCGCTTTGAAAGCGATTGGTCGCGCCACAGCTGGACGGGTTCAGCCACCGGCGATTGGCTGCATTACAAAACTTATGATGATTTATCGACGCTGACGGGCAATGCTGAAACCGCTTTCCGCCTCGACATTCGCCGCAGCACTAAAGTCGATTTTACCGCCTCTTACACATTAAGCGAAACTGGCAGCGAAAACAGCCAAGTGCCGAGCAGCGCCATCAGCCCGCGCCGCGATCATAATTTCACCACATCAGCCA
>JANYGE010000268.1 GCA_025362535.1 Hyphomicrobiales bacterium | reverse complement strand
CATTGGTATCTACAACGACAATCACAAGATAAGTGATAGCGTATATGCTATCACGCTGTCAATTGGATAGTGCGATAGCCCAAACAAAAAAGGCCCCATCACTGGGGCCTTTCCGTGGTGTCTATCTTAATGCGCCGCCGGAATGCTCAGGGCTGAGGCATTTGCTTTCACCCAAGCTGCGAAGCTTTGCGGCTCAGCGCCTGTGAGGGTTTTGTAATCAGCAGGAGTGCCCGACAGATCGCCTTGCGCAGTTGCGGCATCAAATGAGGCAAACATGCGAGCCATGCCTTCGGGCAGGCCAGCACCGAGCATGCCTTGTACCAGGCCTTCGACTGGAACGTGAACCACGTTAAGTGGTTTTCCGGTCGCTGCGCTCACCAGCTTGGCAACTTCATCGACAGTATATTGCTGCCCACCTGAAAGCGTATAAATTGCCTTCTCGGCTTTGCCAGATGACAAGACAGCTGCAGCAGCACGCGCTTCATCATCACGAGCGATATAAGCGGTTTTGCCTTGGGCGGCAGCACTATATTGTGTGCCGGATGCCAGGGCCTGAGGAATGGAGAAGAACAGGTTTTCAAAATACCAGTTGTTGCGCAGAACCGTCCAACCTGTGAGTTTTGAATCAGCCAAAGCTTTTTCAGTTCCGGCATGATCAGGGGCAAACAATACGGCAGACTTGGTTGCATTTGGCATCGAGGTGTAAACCACATGGGCCACACCAGCCTTCTCAGCAGCCCGCACGGCATTCACGTGTTGCTTTATGCGTTGGCCGGGTTCCATAGAGCTGGTGCTGATCAGCAGCAACCGCGTTGCTCCAGCAAAGGCCTTGGTGAGATGGGCTTCATCGTCAAAATTAGCATCACGCACCTGAACGCCTTTGGCGGCCAAGGCAGAGAGCTTTGCCACATCGCGCGTGGTGACGATGATTTTATTGGCAGGCACCTTATAGGTGGTGAGGAGGTGGTTGATAACCGCTTGGCCAAGATGGCCTGATGCGCCGGTGACGAGATACATGAGGCATGTCCTTTTCTGTTAAAATGAGAATTCTTACATAGGCATTTATATGTAACTGTCAAGGTGACTATTTAGTGTGGGCAAAATAAAAAGGCCCCGTCACCGGAGCCCTTCAATCACATAATTTTGTCTTTTATTGGCTGGCAGCCTTCAGCTCGGTGTTGCAAGCCGACCAGTATTGTGGCCATTTTGCACCGTCTTCCAATGTGCCAGCGGCTTTTTCAGCCCGCCATTTTGCGCCACAGGTGCGGGCACGGGCATGGGCGGCCAATTGGCCAGCCGTGAAGGGCTTGCCATTCTTGTCAACGAGTTTCACGGGCATGGTTTCGGAAGCAGCTGTTGGTTCATCCGGAGCAACTTCAACTGCGGGCTTCTTTTTGGCTGGCTTGGCAGCCATTGTTGTTGGCTCTGAGGAGGCCACAACAATGCATTTTGCGGTAACGAATTGTCTCCAGGTTAAGCCTTCTGGAACAGTGTTATTGGCTTTCATCGCCTTCCAATCATCACTGCACTTGGTCATGAATGATTTATCGCCCGTATCAACAGATTTTGTTGCACTTGCCGGGGTTGCAACACATTTGCCGATCACAAAGGCTTTCCAAGTGAGGCCTTCTGGAACTGTGCCAGCAGCCTTCATGGCTTTCCAATCCGTGCCACATTTTTGAATAAAGGTTTCGGTGCCTGCATCGGCAGTGGTGGCAGCGGCATCAGCCTTCTTCTTGGTTGCGACAACTTTGGTGCCCACTGGCTTTTCAACGCATTTGCCCTTGACGTAGGCTTTCCATGTTAGGCCTTCCGGAACGGTGTAAGCCGCTTTCATAGCCTTCCAGTCGGTGGCGCATTTTTGCAGGAACGCCGCATCGGGAGCAGCGGCTGCCGTGGATACAGCAGCAGGTGTGGCCACGCATTTTCCAGTCACGAAG
The DNA here is from genome assembly GCA_025362535.1 of Hyphomicrobiales bacterium. GTDB lineage: Bacteria > Pseudomonadota > Alphaproteobacteria > Rhizobiales > Aestuariivirgaceae > Aestuariivirga. Next base: position 6,051 of record JANYGE010000268.1, on the reverse strand, counting down.
GCCTTCCATGTTAAACCTTCAGGAACGGTGTTGTTGGTCTTCATGGTTTTCCATGCGGCGGAGCAATCCTTGATGAAGCTGCCACTTGGCGTGGTTGCTGTTGCATCCGCAGAGGTGTCCACTTTTTTCTTGGCGGCTTTGGTCACGGCTTCTGGCACATTCTCAACCGGAGCTGTTGCATCCGGAGTAGTTGCTGCATCAGTCTGCAAGTCCTTGCACTGAGTCTTCATAAAGTCGGTCCACTTGGTGGTGGCATCAACACTGCCATCGGCTTTTGCGGCTTTATATTTTGCACTGCATTCCGCCATGAAGGTGGATTTGGCTTCGGCACTTTGCGCCAAAAAGGGAACCGCGCTCAGGAGCAGCGCTAACGTTAACATCGGGGTGCGAATTGAAAGTGCCATCATTGAATTCCTTCATATTCCTTCGTGAGAAAGGGGCCTGAACACCTCTGTACTACTTTTCAATCTTGTTTGAAAGGCGGCAATCACATTACAATAATTTTATGAAACGCTTATCGGCATTTCTCCAGCTTCAATCCTCTTTTGCATTTGTGGCTGGTTTGAGACAAACTGCTGCTTGGGCGGTGATGGAGAAAATTAAAGTGAGTCTGGTGGATGATATTGCCTGCATGAAGATGCAGGAAGAGGTGCTGCGTTTTACCAAATTTGACGAAGCTGATGCTTGGGCGCTGGGGCAAATTCTGCGCGAGCTCGCCTCACGCAAGAACTTGCCGATGGTGATGGATATTCGCATTGGCACAAGGCCATTATTTTATGCAGCGATGCCGGGCACAACGCCGGAGAACCCCGATTGGGTGCGCCGCAAGGTGAACACAGTGATGCGCTTTCACAAAAGCTCATACCGTGTGGGCCGTGAATATGAATTAAAAGGCAATGCCTTTGATGTTTCGCGGGGGCTCAACCCCATAGACTATGCCAATGCTGGTGGTGGATTTCCAATTCACATCACGGGCACAGGAGTGGTGGGCGCTGTTACAGTGTCTGGAATTCCGCAGCGCGATGACCATAATTTCGTAACTGAGGCCATCGCAAATTTCCTGAAAGTTGATTTCGCCAAGATCGCCTTGGCGCAGGAAACAGCGGAATGACTTTAGATCTCTGGTTTTGGGGCTGCGCTATCGTGGCCTCGCTCTTGGTTGGCGCCTCGAAGGGTGGCCTGCCGGGTGTTGGTGTGCTGGGTGTTCCGGTTTTAGCGCAAGCCACATCGCCTGTCGTTGCGGCGGGCTTGCTGTTACCCATTCTGATCACCAGCGATATGTATGGCTTGTGGATTTACCGAAAGAATTACGATCTGCGCAATATCAAGATCGTCGTTGCCGCTTCGATCATTGGCATCGGAATCGGGTGGGCTACGGCGCATATTACCAGCGATAGTTTGGTCACATTGATTGTGGGCATTATTGGTCTTTCCTATTTTGCCGATGCTTTGTTGAAATCGCGGCGGGTTGTAGCCCCGCGCACGGCTGATATTCCGCGCGGAATATTTTGGGGCAGCATCACGGGCTTTACCAGTTTTGTGGCCCATGCGGGTGGCCCCCCTTATCAAATGTATGTGCTGCCGCAAAAACTCGATAAGATGACCTATGCCGGAACGGCCACGATCACATTTGCCATTATCAATTTGCTCAAATTGCCACCCTATTGGTTGCTCGGCCAGATCAACCTGACCAGTTTGGAAATTTGCGCATGGCTCACACCTGTTGCGTTGATCGGTGCCTATGTGGGTTATCACATGACCAAAGTATTGCCCGAAAAACTGTTCTTCAGGTTTGTTGAAGTGGCTCTCTTTCTTCTCTCGGTTAAATTGATTTGGGATGGAGTCAGTGGATTGACAAAAATCTGAAGTCTAGGCAATTTCGCAAATGAGCGGGGGCTCAGAACGGGAGTCAGTTCATGTCACTTCGCGCCCTTGCTTTAGCTATCACCTGCTTTTTTCTATCACTGCTGCCTTCTTTTGCTGATGAAGGTTCGCGCGTGATCCTCGTGCTTGATGCCTCTGGCTCGATGCGCGCCAAAATTGATGGCAAATCGAAAATGGATATTGCCAAGCAGGTGGTGGGCTCCATCATCAAGACATGGAAGCCCGAAGATGAACTTGGTCTCATCGCCTATGGCCACCGCGAGAAAGGCAGCTGCGAAGATATCGAGGTTTTGCGCGAACCAGGGCCGCTCAACGCTGAGGATTATATGAGCGCGGTGAACGGGCTAAATCCAAAGGGCAAAACACCGATGACAGCCGCTGTGAAAATGGCTGCTGAATCGCTTCAGTACACCGAGAAAAAAGCCACAGTGATCTTGGTGTCAGACGGCATTGAAACCTGTGGTCTTGATCCTTGCGCGATTGCGGATGAGCTTGAAAATGCCGGCGTCAACCTTACTGTGCATACGGTTGGCTTTGGCTTGGATGATAAGGGGGCCGTTGCCCAGTTGAAATGCCTTGCTGAGAAAACCGGGGGCATATTCGCAACCGCCAATAACGCCGACGAACTGAAAAAAGCTTTGGCGAAAACCATCGCAACCAAGCCAGCCCCACCACCAAAAGCCGAATTCAACGTGCTCGGCCATGTGAAGCAAGCGGCAAGCTTGGAACTCTCGAAACCCTTTACCGATGTGAGCTGGAAATTTACCAAACCACCCGGTGCCGATGGAGCCGAGGGTGCCTATGTCAGCGAAGAATTTAATGTTGATATGAAGGCTAATTTAGAGGCTGGCGACTATGTGGCGATTGTTCAGGCGGGTAAAGCCACCGTCAATGTGCCGTTTAAAGTGGAAGATGGAAAAGTCACCAAGATTGAAGCGGACTTAGAATCTGGCATCGTCAAGCTCAGCGCGATGATTGATGATACCACGCCATTGGCCGATCCCAATGCGGTGTGGGAAGTTCACACAGCGGATGGGAAATATATCGACACCGAATATGGGGCCACGCGCGATTTTATGTTGAATGTTGGCACCTATAAAATTGATCTCAAGCTGGGCGATGCCACCGCATCGGCTGATATAGAAATCAAGGCTGGTGAAACTTTGGAAAAAGTCATTTCGCTTGGGGCGGGAAAGCTTCGCCTCTCGGCCACTTATTCCGAAGGCGGTGAGCAGTTGCAAAACGGTATGAGTTTCGAAATCTATCAACCCGGCACGGAGGCTGGTGAACTGGGCAAATGGATCAATACGCAATATAATCCGCAATCGACATTCAGTTTGCCTGCCGGAAAATACATAGCCATTGTAAAGCTGGGCATTGCTGAAACCCGCAAGGAGATTGATGTGGCGGCCGGATCCTCAGCGGATTTGGTTCTCAATGCCAATATCGGTTTCATTGCCGCCACTGCTGAAGCTGCAACAAGTTATGAAGTGCGCACCGGAAAGAAAGCGCTTGATGGCAGCACCAAATGGCTGACCACCACCTATGATCCGGCGCTTAATATAGCGGCCAACGCTGGCAGCTATCTGGTGCGTGCATTTAAGGGCGATGCGGTGATTGGTGAAAAACTGGTTGAAGTTAAAGCTGGCGAACGCACCGAAATCACACTGCCTTAATACAATCGGCACAATGTTTTGCTTGCATGATGCGCTGCGCTGTTAATAGTGTGGCGCATCATGAAATTGAAATTCCACACGCTCGATGTTTTCACCACCCGCAAATTTGCGGGCAATCCTTTGGCCGTTGTTCTCGATGCCGATCATCTGTCTACGGAGCAAATGCAAACCATCACGAAAGAGTTCAATCTCTCCGAAACGACTTTCGTGATGAAGCCCGATGATCCTGCCAATACGGCGAAAATGCGCATCTTTTTTCCGGGTGGTGAAATGCCCTTCGCAGGTCATCCCACTTTGGGCACAGCGGTTTTATTGGCAGATTTGTGGGGCCTTGATGAGGTGCGCTTTGAGCTCAAAGCTGGCTTGACGCCCGTTAAAATATCCAAAGGTGGAGCCGGAGTCTTCACGGCACCTGTTGTGCCATTCCATGTTGATGTGAAGCTGCCAAGCATCGCGGACACGGCGCGCGCTCTAAATTTGGAACCACAAGATATTGGCTTTGAGGGTCACTCCCTTGCAATGCTGCAAGGTGGGCCAAGCTTTTTCTATGTGCCAGTGAAAACCCGCGCCGCTTTGGAAAAATCGACGGTGCGTCAGCCCTATTGGGCCGATTTATTGGCCCCCTTGGGCGGCAGCACAGATGCAGCTTATGTTTACACGCGCGGTGGCGATGCCCCTCATGCAAGTTTCCGCGCCCGGATGTATGCGCCTTCAGGCGGCATTCCTGAAGATCCAGCCACTGGTTCCGCCACCGCCTTGCTGGCCGCCCAACTTCTCACTGCCGAAAAGCTGAAAGACGGTACCCATATTTGGAACTTGGAGCAGGGCTATGAAATGGGCCGCCCCTCAGATTTGCGTTTGGAAGCTGATGTTCAAAACGCCAAGCTTATGCGCGTGCGCGTGGGGGGCAGTGCCATTCGGATGATGAGTGGAGAGATTGAACTTTAGATTGTCATCTCGACAAAGGTAATTAACTATAATAGCGTGAACCTCTGGGGGTTTTTGGAGGTGATATCATGTTCAAAAAATCTAAAGCGCTGGCTTATGTGTCAGCAGTGGCACTGAGCACTCTGCTTGTTGGCACATTGGGCAGCAATTCAGCTGATGCTAAGCCCCTTAAGATTGTCAAATGTCAGGGTGGCTTTTTCGCAGCGAAATCCTGCACGGCTAAAACCAAGAAGCACAAGAAATCCGCAGCCGCTGGTCTTTCCGGCGATGGTGGTGGAGGCGGTGGCGGAGGCGGCGGTGGTGGTGGTGGAAGCAAATCCGATATCCGCTTGAAAGATCATATCCAATTGGTCGGCACCACGGTGCTTGGCCTTCCACTTTATGATTTCCGCTATATTGGCCAAACTGGCACCTATGAAGGTGTGATGGCGCAGGACGTCATGCGCGTGATGCCGGAAGCTGTATACATGGCTTCAGATGGTTATTACCGGGTGCGGTATAATCTTTTGGGCATCGCAATGAAGCGCTTGGATTAAGGGGCATTTGCCCCTTTCTATTTTGGAGAGAACTATGAGTCTGACACAATTTTTATTGATCATTCATCTGCTGGCTATTTCGATTGGTCTTGGCATTGGGTTTTCAAATATCGTGGGTTTTCGCGTTGCAAAAAACCTAGGGGGAGATATGGCTAAGGGCATTGCTGCGCATCGCGAGTCCCTTATTCCTTATGGCGATATTTTCGTTGTCACCATCCTTGTCACGGGCGGTTTGCTGCTCTGGTCAATTGGGGGGCCGCAGGGCCTCAGCCCATGGTTTCATGTAAAGATGGCCGCTGTGGCGGTGTGGGTGGTTGTGTTTATTCTCATGCGGTTGCGCATCAGGCAATTTCTCGCCAGCCGCGATATGAGCTTGGTGCCGCGCATTCGTTTGCTGTCGCATATTTTGATTACGGCTGTAGTGGCCGCAATCATTTGTGCGGTGCTCACCTTCGCGGCATAATTATTCGATATTGAGAATGGCCTTGGCTTGCGCCGTCACGTCAAGGCCTTCTTGCTCATTGCCAGCACCACAGAGTTGCACCGCTTGATTGCGCAAATCATTCACCTCGGTGCTTTGGTCAGGGTCCAATTGTGCCGCTGCCAGAGCCTTATCAATCTTGGCAATATCATCCTGACAAGTGCCAGCGAAAGCCGAGCTTGCAAGGCTGAGGAGGAGGGCGGTGGCGCTGAAAATCTTAATCATGTGAAATCCTGTTGAATATGGGCTCGGCATTTGCCCGTAAATCTTGGCTAAACTATGCCTGAGTCGGGGCGGAATGCCAAACGCATGGTTAATACGGCCTAACCTATGCGGAAGTTCTTGGCTTGAAGGTGTCATGGAACTGTCATGAAACCGACCTAGCGCTGGATCACTGTCAATGGCTGAATGATACATGCGCCATCTATCAAGAGTGCTTTTCGGTGGGTTTTGTTGTGGGTGCTAAGTCCGAGGTCACGGTGCAACCCATACCAGGTTTCATTTGTGCCTGGCATTTTGATGCCAC
>JANYGE010000236.1 GCA_025362535.1 Hyphomicrobiales bacterium | reverse complement strand
AGACTATTCGTACTTATGCCTCACATATGATCGAAATTTGAGGCATAAGTCCAATGCTTTTGCATCACACCATTAATGTTTTAACCTTGCAGCGCTTGTCTGGGCAGGGACCTCTCCCCATCTTCGTTGTTATGTGGTAAGTTAGCCCATAATGGAGAAGCCAATGGCCCGCGATATGTCTCAAATTAAAGCAAAAGCTGTCGAGAAGATTGATCCGGTGTGGGACCGCATTTGCCGGGAGGCTGAGGAATTGGCGCGGGCCGAGCCTGGGCTTGGAGGCTTTGTGTATTCGGCGGTGTTGGCGCATGACAGTTTTGAGGATGCTTTGGCGCATCGCTTGGCGCAACGTCTTGGCAATGCAGATTTAGGGGCTGATGCCGTTGTGAAAGCGTTTCAGGATGCTTTACAAGCCGAGCCTGAAATTGGCTTTGCTGCGCGTGCCGATATGATTGCCACGTTTGACCGTGATCCAGCTTGCCACCGCTATATTGATCCGCTGCTTTATTTCAAAGGCTATCAGGCTTTGCAAACGTATCGGATGGCGCACCGGCTTTGGCATATGGGGCGGAAGGATTTTGCTTATTATCTGCAGAGCCGCTCCTCGATGATTTCGACACTGGATATTCACCCAGCTGCTCAAATCGGCAAGGGCATTATGATTGATCATGGCCATGATATTGTGATTGGCGAAACCTGCGTGATCGAAGACAATGTGTCGATGATGCAGGGTGTAACGCTGGGTGGCACTGGCAAGGAAGTGGGCGATCGCCATCCAAAGATTCGCTATGGCGTTTTGATCGGTGCTGGCGCCAAGATTCTCGGCAATATTGAGATTGGCCATTGCAGCCGTGTGGCGGCCTGCTCGGTGGTTTTGCATGATGTGCCGCCTAACCGCACGGTGGCTGGCGTTCCGGCTAAGATTGTTGGTTTTGCTGGCTGTGTGGAACCAGCGCGCGCCATGGACCATCAGGTGGAAACTGCTGAACCTGTTGTGGGTGAAAGCGAATTGGGTTAGACCCAGCTCACATCCCAATACGGAGTTGCTACTTTGAAGCCAGAAGAAATTGCCAAGCTGACTGCTTATTTTCGCAAGACATTTAACAATCCAGCACTTGTGGTAAAGGCGCGGCCACAGAAGAAAGATTTCGCTGAAGTCTATTTGGGCGAAGAATTTCTCGGCCCGGTCTACCGGGATGAAGAAGATGGCGAGCTTTCATTTAATTTCTCCATGGCCATTCTCGATATTGATCTTGAATAGTTGTATTATGCTGGCTTCGGGCTTGCATTCCTTAAACAGTGGTAAACTGTTTGTGCCGAAATGGCACAGTGTGGGGAGTGTGTTGGCGTGGACGTGCAGCAAGTTGCCTATCTGTTTGCGGTTATTACGGGAATTGTGTCGTCCGGGATTATTGGTAGTCTTTGGGCTGCCCTCACCGATGAATCTCCATATTTTGGCATGTTGGCGGAAGGTGACCATTTAACCCCGATAAAACTGCCAGTGCTCATTTGCAGCGGGCCAACCACCATGATTGTAAGTTCATTTTGGTGGCTGATCGAAAGGCCAGTGGTTGGTGCTATCTTGCTGTTCGGCGGAATTGCCTGGAGCTTTTTTCAAGGTGTGTTTATCCTCACGCAAATCTTCGGCGTGACGTGAGAGTGAAGCATGGCAATCTATTCTTTGGATGGCATCCAACCAGAATTAGCGGATGAGACTTGGGTTGCAGCATCAGCCGATCTGATGGGCCGGGTTCGGCTTCTGTCGATGGCCAGTGTCTGGTTTGGGGCCGTGCTGCGCGGCGATAATGAATGGATCACAGTTGGCGGCCATAGCAATGTGCAGGACGGTTGTGTTTTGCATACTGATAAAGGCGCACCACTGACCATAGGTTCCTATTGCACTATTGGCCATAAGGCGGTGCTGCATGGCTGCGAGATTGCCGATAATAGTTTGATTGGCATGGGTGCTATCATTTTAAATCACGCCAAAATTGGGCGCAATTGTTTGATTGGGGCAGGGGCGCTGGTGACCGAGGGCAAGATTATTCCTGATAATTCTTTGGTCATGGGTGCGCCTGGCAAAGTGATCCGCCTATTGGATGATGGGGCGGCGGCAAATCTGCGCAGTGCAGCAGAAAGCTATGTGCGCAATTGGCAGC
>JANYGE010000219.1 GCA_025362535.1 Hyphomicrobiales bacterium | reverse complement strand
CAACCAAATCAAACGGCGGGCGATTGGTTTCGGCCAGTGCTGAGATGAAGAAAATAATAAACATCGGGAACAGCGGAATGAAATACCAATCCAAGAGCGAAGCAGGTGCGCCAAGCTTGGTTCCCAAACCATGGTTCTGCGCATGCACAATATCTGTAAGGTTGAGCGATCCGGCGCAGAGCAGCACAGTGATGATCACAAACCCAATCGAAACTTCATAGGACACCATTTGCGCCGCAGAGCGCAGCGCCGAAAGGAACGGATATTTCGAATTCGAAGCCCAGCCACCCATGATCACGCCATAAACACCGAGCGATGAGAGCGCGAAGAGGTAGAGAATGCCCACGTTGATATTGGCAATGGCCCAGCCTTCATTGAGCGGGATCGCCACCCAAGCAGACAGCGCCAGAACCGCCGTGACAATAGGCGCAATCACGAACACGCCCTTATTGGCACCATCAGGAATGATGACTTCTTTCAGCGCAAACTTGATCAAATCCGCGAAAGATTGCAGCACGCCCCACGGGCCCACCACGTTAGGCCCACGGCGCATCTGCACGGCGGCCCAAACTTTGCGGTCAAAGTAAATCAGGAAGGAAACAACGATCAGAACAGCCACCAGCAAAGCCACACTTTGCAGAACGATGATGCCGACGAGGATGAGAATTTCAAGCATCGCTTACTCCGCCGCCTGCCGCTTGAGGGGGTTCTTTAAAGCCGAACAATCCGCCATGATTTTAGAGGCCCGCGCAATCGGGTTGGTGAAATAAAAATCTTTTATAGGCGAGAAGAATGGATCATTCGAAGCTTTGCCTTTGGCCGTGCCAAGTTCAACCAATGCTGCGGCATCGGCTTTGGCAACGCTATCAAGTGAGGCAAGCTGAGGCGCAATTTTATACATGGCAGCGCGCAAGTCTTGTAAATTATTCCATGGCAATGTTGCGCCCAGATGATCGGAGAGTGCTCGAATAATCGCCCAATCTTCGCGCGCATCACCGGGTGGGAAAGCAGCCCGCGCCGTCATTTGCGGGCGACCTTCGGTGTTCACATAGGTGGCGGATTTTTCAGTGTAAGCCGCACCCGGCAAAATCACATCAGCCCGCGCAGCACCAGCATCGCCATGGCTGCCCATGTAAACCACAAATGTTGTGCCCAGGTTCGTCGTGTCGATTTCATCTGCACCAGCGAGAAACAGCACGTCCAAGTTTTTCTTGGCAGCCGCAGCGAGCATTTGCGTGGTATTCAAACCGCCATCGCCGGGCAAGGCACACACATCAAGTGCACCCACACGGCCAGCCGCTGTGTGCAGAATGTTAAAGCCATTCCAACCGTCTTTGATCACACCAATAGAAACTGCAGCCTTATAGGCCATGGCCAAAATCGCAGCACCATCGGCACGCGCCAAAGCACCCTGCCCGATGATGAACATGGGCTTTTGGGCTTGAGCTGGCGGATGCTCCATCATCTTGGCCAAGCTTTCGGGGCCAGCACCGAGATAGGCATATTTATAAGTAAGGTCAGCCTGTTCGCCGATCACACCAATAATGCAGCCGCCTTTTGAAAGGCGCTTCCTGATGCGGGCGTTAAGCACTGGCGCTTCAAGGCGCGGGTTGCAGCCGATCAGCATAATCGCATCGGCTTCTTCAATGCCCGCAATAGAACTGTTGAACAGATAACCCGCACGGCCACCATGCTCACCCAAGGGTGAACCATCGACGCGGCAATCAATGTTATTAATCTTTAATTGCATCGCCAAAGTTTTGAGCGAGAAAGCCTCTTCGGCAGAAACGAGATCACCCACCAGAATGCCCACCTTATCGGGCGTGGTCAGTTTCATTTTGCTTGAAATGCGGGTCATGGCCTCGGCCCAAGTTGCGGCGCGCAGCTTGCCGAAATCCCGCACATAAGGCTGATCCAAGCGCTGGGTTTTCAGGCCATCCCACACGAAGCGGGTTTTATCGGAAATCCATTCTTCATTCACATCTTCATGGGTGCGCGGCAGAATGCGCATCACTTCGCGGCCCCGCACATCAACACGGATGTTAGAGCCAACGGCATCCATCTCATCGATGGTTTCAGTTTTGCGCAATTCCCAAGAGCGGGCTTTGAATTCATAAGGCATCGAAGTGAGTGCGCCCACGGGGCAGAGATCAATGATGTTGCCCTGAAGCTCTGATGAAATCGCCTTGTCGAGATAGGTGGTAATTTCCATATCTTCGCCGCGCCCGGTGGCACCCATTTCTTCAATGCCAGCAACTTCAGTGGTGAAGCGCACACAGCGTGTGCATTGAATGCAACGGGTCATTTCGGTTTTAACCAACGGGCCTAGATATTTGTTTTCGATGGCGCGTTTGTTTTCGTGGAAGCGGTTGCTGGATTTGCCATAAGCCATGGCTTGGTCTTGCAAATCACATTCACCACCTTGGTCGCACACGGGGCAATCCAGCGGGTGATTGATCAGCAAAAATTCCATCACACCTTCGCGGGCTTTTTTCACCATTGGCGTTTTGGTGAACACTTCGGGTGGTTCGCCATTGGGACCGGGGCGCAAATCATTGACCGACATGGCGCAAGAAGCTTGTGGCTTTGGCGGGCCACCTTTCACTTCGACAAGGCACATGCGGCAATTGCCAGCGATGGAAAGCCGATCATGGAAACAAAAGCGTGGCACTTCAGCCCCCGCCTGCTCGCACGCTTGCAGAAGCGTGAGGCCGTTTTCCTCTTCAATTTCGACGCCGTCTATTCTGATCTTAGGCATTATGCGCACCTTAGGGAGCGCATGCGCTCCACGTCCATCACCTCGGCCCAACCGAAAGCTTCGTCGGTCGCACCGTTTGTTTGATAAAATTCCAACTTGTCGATCGCTTCTTTCAGCGATGGAATGTAACCTTCCGGAACAAACCAAAACACCATGTGGGGCTTTTCCAGCTTCTCAAACCATTCACCGCGTTTTTTATAGATTTGC
>JANYGE010000215.1 GCA_025362535.1 Hyphomicrobiales bacterium | reverse complement strand
ATAGCTTAAAATATATGCAAATATTTTTTTTTGCATAAAATTTAAGCATCATATTTTAATGTGCGAAAGGATCATTTGCTTTATGATGAGGCAATGCAAAAAGTAGATATTGTCATTGTCGGTGCAGGGCTGAACGGCTTGGTTGCGGGCATTGCTCTGGCCAGCTGCAAAGGGCTGTCAGTTGCCCTTATCGACCAGAATGACCCCACCCGCTTTGCTACACCAAACCATGATTCGCGTACCTCTGCCCTCACCCAAGCAACCCAGGTGATGCTGGAAACTTTGGGCCTGTGGCAAAATATAAAGCCGCATGCGCAACCTGTGAACGACATTATCGTAACTGACAGCGAGGATGTTGCAGCGCGTCCGTCGCTCTTGTCTTTTGCGCTGAATGCCAGCGGAAAGCCCACCCTCAGCATAGTTGAAAATTTTCGCCTTCTAGACAGCATCCTAGAAAAAGCCAAAACTACACCAAACCTTAGTCTGCATCTGGGTCAAAAACTGGCAAGCATCAAATTCAGCCCCGGTCTTGGGACACTCACGCTTGCAGATGGCACGGCCATAAAGGCGGCATTGGTGATCGGCGCTGATGGCCGCAACTCCGCCACGCGTGAAGCTGCCGGAATAAAATTGGACGGTTGGGCCTATGGCCAATCTGCGATAACACTGACCATTTCCCATGAGCTCCCGCATAATGGCATGGCCGAAGAGCATTTTTTAAAGTCTGGGGTCTTTGCCATTCTGCCCTTGCCTGGCAACCGCTCATCTCTGGTCTGGACCGAAAGCCATGAGCGCGCGCAATATTTGTATAATCTTGCTGAAGCAGAATTTCTTGTCGAGCTGCGCAAAAAATTTGGCTCCCATCGCGGTTCTCTCGCAATTGAAGGGCCAAAACATCTTTACCCGCTTTCAACCAAACTGGCTGGTCAGATGATCGGACCTCGCCTCGCCTTGATTGGCGATGCCGCCCATGTGGTGCATCCATTGGCAGGCCTTGGTCTTAATCTTGGCTTCAAAGATGCGGCCGCCTTGGTTGAATGTGTTTATGATGCAGCAAGTCTCGGCCAAGATATTGGCGGTGCCGCAGTTCTCGAGCGCTATGCCAGATGGCGGCGCTTTGATACCGTGTCGAGTGCTTATATGTTTGACGGTCTCAACCGCCTATTTTCCAATGACAATGCCGGATTAAAATTGCTGCGCGATATAGGTTTGAAACTGGTCGATAATTCAAGCACCTTGAAAGCCTTTTTTGTCAAAGAAGCCACTGGCACATCGGGTGATGTACCACGCCTCATGCGCGGTCTAGTCGCGTGATCTGTTGTCAGCTTTAAGTTTGGCCTCATAGGCAAGCCAAATCTCGCTATGTTCACGGCCAAGTTTTGCGAGATAACTCCATGTGTATAATCCAGTTGAATGCCCATCGCTGAAAATCAGCCGCACGGCATAACTGCCAACAGGTTCAGCTTTGCTAATGGCAATGCGGCGCTTACCATAAACCAATTGTTCTTGGCCCGGCCCATGGCCCTTCACTTCAGCACTCGGGCTTTCCACCCGCAAATACTCTGCGCTCAAATTAAAGCTTTCACCCGAATCAAAACGGATAGCGAGATTGGTGCCATGGTCTTGAACGCGAAGTTCCGTCGGCCAAATCTCACTCACCGTTCAAGTCCCGGGCTTCACTGGCGAGCATGATCGGAATGCCATCTCGTATAGGATAGGCCAGCCCTGCGGCGCGTGAAATCAATTCGGCTTTGTCCGCATCATATTCAAGCCGCGTCTTGGTGATGGGGCAGACCAAAATTTCGAGAAGCTTCGGATCAGCTTTGCGGGTTTCTATAAGGCCACTCATTGCATGCGCTGCGCTTTGCCGGAGCCTGATTTGGATAAGGCCATTTCCGTGAGGGCCACCAAAACATCGGCGCGCGATTTTAAATCTGGAGCTTCTAATAGCGCTTGTTTTTCGCGCGGTGGATAAGGTGCCATCAGGGAAAGCGTATTGACCAAAACCTCTGTCGAAATCGACTGCACTTCGTTCCAATCCGCACTCATATTATTGGCTTCAAGATACTGCCTAAACGCGGTGATCACTTGATCGCGGTTCACACTGCGCGCACCAAGCTCACTCACAAAATCAATGGCAAAAGGCTTATAGTCAACTTGCACCATGCGATAAGGCGTTGTGGTTTTAAGTTCTTTTTTTATGGTGAAGCGACAAACCCCAGTGATTGTAACGATCAAACGACCATCATCGGTTTCTGAATAGGACGTGATGCGACCGGCACAACCAACACTTTCTAGTTTAGGTTTTTCATTCGCATCATTCTCAACTGGCTGAATAATGCCGACAATCCGCTCACTATACATGGCATCTTCGATCATCATCAAATAGCGCGGTTCAAAAATATTGAGTGGCAAATCCGTGCGCGGCAGAAGCAGCGCACCTGACAGTGGAAACACCGGAATGGTCTTGGGCAGATCAGACGCTTTGCGGTAGCGGTTCAGTAATAATGTCATGGCGCAGCCTTATGAAAACAATACAGCGGAAAGCTTGCGCCGCCCTGCCAATGTTGCTTCATCCTTTGGTCCCCAGGCTTCAAAAAACGAAACCAATTGCTTGCGTGCTCCATCGTCATTCCATGTGCGGTCTGATTTGATCACAAAAATCAAATGATCCGTCGCCTCATCGCGCTTGCCTGATCCATTTAGAATAGTTGCCAGCTCTAAACGTGCCGCATAGTCTTTTGGATTAGTGGCAATGGCAGCTTCAAGCTTGGTGACGGCAGAGGTATCAACAGGATTTAAAGCCAAATCAAGCGCAGCCTTAGCGCTGACCACATGGGCATCAGCTAATTTTTCTGGCGGTACAGCGGCCAAAGTAGCGGTCGCTTCATCCAACAAATTCAAAGCCATCTCAGCCCGCGCTTTAATGGCATAGGCCTCCGCCTGACCCGCTTCCGCCATAATAATCTGGCTGGCAATATCAATAGCCGCTTCAAAATCATTGAGTGCCAGTGATTCATTGGCCATGGAGAGCGCTTCCGCAATCTGCTCGGCTCGACCACCCATCTTGCCAAGACGATCAATAAACTGGCGAATTTGCGATTCAGGCAGTGCCCCCATAAAGCCATCAACTGGCCTGCCATCAACAAAGGCAAACACAGCAGGGATAGATTGCACCCGCATCTGTGTGGCCAGCTCTGGGTTCTGGTCGATATCAACTTTAACCAGTTTGATCTTGCCTTTGGCTTCGAGAACAATCTTCTCCAGCGCTGGCCCTAGAGTTTTACACGGCCCGCACCACGGCGCCCAGAAATCCACCAGCACCGGAACAGATTTCGACGCGTCGAGAACATCAACTTTAAACTGCTTCGTGTTGCTGTCTTTGATCAGATCAGCAGCACCAGCCTTGGCATTGAGTAACATATTATCCATGATAAACCTTAAATGGGCAGTGCCTGATATTATAACAAGTCATCGCTTACCGCTACTATGCGTGGGGAATGGCCGCAGGCTTTGATAAAAGTCACAAGATCAGCACTGGCAATTGTGGTGGTCGCATCATTCTTCAGCGGGTGGAAATTCAAATTCTCGTTTTTCATCATCGCAGCATCCAAAATGACATTGGTTTTCGCTTCTTTGTCATTGATCAACCCAAAGGGACTAACCGAGCCAGGCTCCAACCCCAAAATCTCCATCAGGAGCTCTGGCTTGCCAAATGTGAGGCGCTTGGAGCCAATTTTATCCTTGGCGGCCTTTAAATCAATGCGTGCATCTTCCAACGCCACAATCAACCACAGCGCCCCTTTTTCATCTTTGCAAAACAGGTTTTTGCAATGCCCGCCTGAAATATTGCCATGAACTTTTTGGGCCTCTTCAACCGTGAACACCGGTTCATGGTCAAACGTAACGGTGGCAAGGCTCAGATTATCAAGAAAAATCATCAATTCGGCTTTAGTGGCTGGCATGTTATGGCTTCATTTAAAGGGTTAAACAGAGTTTTCACGATGCTATTGCATTTCAGGCGATCTTAGGCAATAACGCGCCCGTTGAGGCATCAAGACCTTTCGCCTCAACCGCTCAAGCGGGCGTAGCTCAGGGGTAGAGCACGACCTTGCCAAGGTCGGGGTCGAGGGTTCGAATCCCTTCGCCCGCTCCAGTTTTTCAATGAAGAGCTGGTTTTTGAGAACAGAACAGCCTCAAAACTTCTTCCTATCATCAACAATTTTCATTTTCGCCATGCCGCTACTGCCCAAGGTTACCGATGCAAATGGTCCGCCATGGCACATTTGGGCTTTATCAGCAGGGTCAGAAACAGGTGCTTCCGCCAAGATTTTTGCCGCAAATTGTTCGGCATTATCTTTTGGAAGATAGCCCAGAAATTTTGCTTTAGAATTATCAACACCGGCGCGATCATTATTTGACACCCCATAAATAATCGAAAATCCGGTGATGGGCGTATCAACTGCCCGGGTCACCAGATGAATAAGATCATCATAGGACAACCACGTGCCCAAGGCACGCGGGCTGGTGACCTGTGCGCACGAAATGATGCGCAAGCACACAGCTTCGAGCCCGCGCTTTTCCCAATACATGCGCGCCAAATCCTCAGAAAAACATTTGGCAAGCCCGTAAAATGAATCAGGCCGATGTGGAACATCAGTACCGATCAATTCAGTCTTTGGATACATGCCCACCGCATGAATGGAACTGGCATAGACCACACGGCGCAGTTTATTTTGGTAAGCCGATTCCCAGATATTGTAGGCTCCAATAAAATTTGGGCCGAGCAGCTGTTCAAATGGTGCCTCATCAGGATGCGCGCCAAAATGCACCACCATATCAGTGTCTTTCAGGAGGGCGTGAATCTCATCATATTTTGCCAGATCAGCGCTGATATATGTTTCACCCGCATAGAGCTTGCCAATATCGGCAACAATATCAGACGACACCAACTCATCCGCCATTTTTGACAATGGCTCGCGCAAATAGGAACCGAGCCGACCAGCGGCACCCGTTAAAACAATTTTTTTCATATGACAGCTTTTTCTAAGAACGGCTCATTGCGTTCGATGCGGGTGAAACCAAAGGGCGAAAGATCGAGAGTGCGGAACTCACCATAGGTGATGAGTTCTGACATGCCCCGCCCCATGGCGGGCGATTGCTGAAAGCCATGGCCGGAAAAACCATTGCAGAACATGAAGTTTTTGATGACCGAATGTGGCCCCAAAATCGCATTCTGGTCGAGCACATTATAATCATAATGGCCTGCCCAAGCATTGATCACTTTGATCGCCTCAAATTGCGGGATTCGGTTGGCCACGGCAGGCCAAATTTTACTTTCCCAAATGCCATGATCCATTTCGAAATCATTATAGTCCACCGCATGGTCATCATCGGGTGGGCCACCCGTCATATAATATTTTCCCTCACTACGCATATGCACACCGGAAGGATCAATAGTGAGCGGCAAGTCCCGATCCAGCGGCTTTGCAGCATCGAAAATAAATGTCATGCGCTTGCGCGGCTCAACTGGAATTTCAATGCCAGCCATGCGCGCAGTAAGAATCGCGCGCGTACCGGAGGCGTTGATCACAGTTCCACAGGAAACCACTTCACCGGTTTTGAGTGTGATTGACTCGATGCGCGTGTCACCCACATTCTTGGTCATGCCAACAATTTCATTATGGAGATATTCAACCCCATTTTGCTTGGCTTGGCGTTTCCACCAATCAAACAATGTGGCCCCCTCGAAATAACCTTCGTCGACCAGATTATGATTACCCGCAATAATATCATCGAGTTGATAGAAGGGATAAGCAGAGGCAATTTCATCAGGGCTCATATGCCTGGTGCCTGCACCGCAAGCGGCTTGCATTTTTTGATCTGCCTTCAATTGATCGGCGAAGCTCTGCGTATCAGCCAAATACATATAGCCAAAATTTTGAATAATAGGTTGCGGCAAATCCGGCCCGCCACCCATATAGGTTTTGAAGTTCTTCACAAAATCTGCACCAAATTGCGAAATTTTCACATTGATGGGTTCGCTGAATTGCATGCGAATGGAACTGTTGGTGAGCGATGTTGCGGCAAATTCATAAGTCGGGTCACGCTCCACCACGAGAACTTTGCCAGTGAAATCTTTATTGTTCGACAAGAACCACGCGATCGAAGAGCCGAGCATGGCACCACCAGCAATGATAACATCATAAGATTTTAACTTTGGTGCTTGCATGAGGTTAGAGGCCTTTGCGATAGACAATGAAGGATGAGCGCGGCACAATCGTATCGTAGAGCGAACGTGCGGCGGCATTATATTCTTGGGTTTGCCAATAGATGCGGAAGGCACCTTTTTTCTTGGCTTTTTCTTCGCAAGCCAGAATGAGCATTTTGGCAGCCCCTCCGCCACGCGCATTCGGATCAACAAATAAATCTTGCAGATAACAAATTTGCTGCTTGCTCCAGGTGCTATCGTGGAAAAGATAGTTACAAATGCCGATCACTTGACCGTCGCGCTCAGCCACCAAAGCATCAATGTTGCTGGCAGGATCGAGAATGCGCTTCCAGGTATTTGCAGTTACATCATCTGCCACTTCAGAGCGGTAGAATTTTATATAGCTCGCCCAAAGCTCACGCCAGCGCTGCTCATCTTTGGCCTCGGCCATTCTTATCAGTGTTTCGGACATTAAACCGTCTCTCCGCGTTTCACGGAATCGAGAATAGATTTGA
>JANYGE010000199.1 GCA_025362535.1 Hyphomicrobiales bacterium | reverse complement strand
CAAGATCACCAAGCAGAGCCTGGCGCGGGTTTTGAAAGAGCTGATCGATAAAGGCTATGTGTTTCAGAAAGAAGGGGCGGTGGATCGGCGCCAGCGCTTGTTGCATTTAACTGCGAAAGGCGAGGGGTTGCGGCATGCTTTGGCGGCTCCGCAAATTGCGCGGTTTCAGCGGGCAGCGCGGGAAACCAGTGGGGCTGGCTTTCATGATCTGTTGCTCCATCTCATCAATCCTGAAAACCGCGATGGTGCTTCAGATTGGGTTCAGCGCCGTGGAGCCAAAGCGTGAGTGAGCGCCCGCATATTTTAATTGTGGATGATGATAAGCGCATTCGCGAATTGCTGCGGTCTTATCTGATTGAAAATAATTATTTGGTTTCGCTCGCGGCCAGTGCCACTGAGGCGCGCGAACGCATGCGTGGCCTTTCTTTTGATTTGATCATTCTTGATGTGATGATGCCAGGGGAGACTGGCCTTTCCCTTATAACCAGTTTGCGCAGCGCCAAGGAAACAACCCCAGTTTTGATGTTATCAGCATTGGCTGACTCGCCGGACCGCATTGCCGGGCTTCAATCGGGCAGTGATGATTATCTGGCCAAACCCTTTGAGCCGCAGGAATTGCTGTTGCGTTTACAAAGCCTGTTGCGCCGGGTGGCTCCGCAAGCTGCGGTGTTGCGCGAAGTTGTTTTCGGAGATTGTCGTTTCAACCTCGTCAATGGGGAATTGCTGCGTGATGGAACTGCGATCAAGCTTACGTCACGCGAGAAAGATATTTTACGGATGTTGGCCCAGAAGGCAGGCCAGGCATTCAGCCGTTTGCAGCTGGCGCAAACTGGCGGCGAAGACAGTGCGCGCAGTGTCGATGTGCAAATAAACCGGTTGCGGCAGAAACTTGAAGTGGATTCCGGAAATCCAAAATTCTTGCAGACGATACGTGGTGCTGGTTATACGTTGTTTGTTGATGGAGCCGTGTGAGCATGGCTAAAAAACTTCGCAAAACTTTATATGATCACTTCAACTGCTTCCTCGAAACCTATGCGCCGCACGGGCTCTATGGCCGTGCCTTGACGATTATGATTACGCCTGTCGTGCTGCTACAAATTTTGATGGCTGGCATTATCATTGAGCGTTATTGGGACAATGTTACCAAGGTTTTGGCGCGCTCGCTTTCCAATGAAATTGGTTTGCTCATCACTCTCTATCAACGGTCTGATAAATCTGATGTGGCTCTCAATGATATTAAAACTTTGGCACGTCAAAAATTGCGGATGAATTTTAATTATGAGCATGGCACCAAATTGCCAGAACCTCTCCCCTCGCCTTTTTTCTCGCTGTTTGACAGTAAGATTCGATATTATCTTAGTACGGAATCTGATCGGCCCTATTGGGTGAACAGTGCGGCCACCAATGGCCAAGTTGAAATTCGAGTTCAGGTGGAGGAGGGTTTAATTTTTAAAACCAGCGTGGATGCGGATCGTGCCCATGCGGTAGGCACGCCATTGATGTTGTCTTTCATGGTGCTTTCAACCCTTTCGCTTTTGGCCATTGCAGTTGTTTTCATGCGCAATCAAATCAGACCTATTCTTGATCTCACCCGTGCTGCGCAAGCTTTGGGCATGGGGCGCGATGTTATGAAGTTCAAACCGCGGGGTGCCACGGAAGTTCGCCTTGCAGGTGAGGCTTTTCTTGATATGAAACGTCGCATTGCACGGCATGTGGAACAGCGCACCACGATGCTGGCTGGTGTCTCTCATGATCTCCGCACTATTTTAACCCGCTTTAAATTGGAGCTTGCCGTCTTGGGCGATAATCCAAAAGTGAAACTGTTGCGCGATGATGTGAATGAGATGCAGCAGATGCTGGAAGACTATATGGCCTTTGTGCGGGGCGACGGTGGCGAGCAAGTGTCACAGCTATTTGTGCCTGATGCTGTTCTGGGGGTTGCGCATGGGTTTGGCCGTGAGGCTGCGTCCATTGAAATTTCTAATCTGCCGCAACTCAATTTGCACCTGAAGCCCAATGCATTTCGCCGGTTGCTCACAAATATCATTGGCAATGCGGTGCGCTATGGCAATCTGGTGCAAATTTCAGGCGAAACGAAAGATGATCGCCTCTGGCTTTACGTGGATGATAATGGGCCGGGAATTCCAGAATCGCACCGAGAAGATGTGTTCAGACCTTTTGTGCGCCTGGATGAGGCGCGCAATTTAGACAAAACCGGCACAGGCCTTGGGCTTGCCATTGCTCTTGATATTGCGCAGGCCCATGGCGGAGATATTTATCTAGAAGACAGTGCGCTGGGTGGCCTGCGCGTGGCAATTAAGATTCCGATTTAATTACCACATGCTGGTTTTAGCGCGGGCGGGCCAATTGCTATTATAGGCTTCGGCATTGATTTCGCCTTTGGTGAGTGATTCTAAAATATAGCCAGTGCTTGGCACAGCTTCTTTGGCGACGTATTTGGTGGGGTCCCAGAGACCGGAGCGGATAATGGCCCTGGCACATTGGAAATAGGCGGTCTCGACAGTTACGATAATTACACTGCGCGGAAGCTGGCCTTCGACGGCGAAAGATTGGCACAGGTCTGGATCAGTGGTGAGTGTTGCCGTGCCATTCACGCGAAATGTGGTGCCACTGCCGGGGATGAGGAACAACAGGGCCACGCGCGGATCAGCTATAATATTGCGCAAACTATCAATGCGGTTATTGCCGCGCCGATCAGGCATGGCCAAGGTTTTAGGATCGAGAATTTTAACAAACCCTGCAAGATCACCGCGCGGGCTGCAATCCAATCCTTCAGGGCCGATGGTGGCAAGAGCAACAAACGGCGAGAGTTCGATCAGGTTTTGATAAGCTGGCGCAATGTGATCAATTTCTTTGGCGGTGGAGGCCAAGACGGGTTTGATACTGTAGATTTTTTCCAACTCAGCGATGGTGGTAATGGTGGACATCTTGTGCTCCTGCAAGAATTAGACAGACTCACCATGGTTTTCACCCCAACGGTCATGGAATACAAGAGATTGCAAATCCAGACGGCTACTCCAACCCTTAGCTTCCAATTCTGGTTTCAGATAGAGCTCATCAACATAGCCTAAACAAAGATAGGCGACAGGCACCACATGCTTGGGCAGGTTGAGGATGTCTCGAATATCAGTCTCGTTAAAAATACTCACCCACCCCACACCAAGGCCCTCAGCTCTGGCGGCAAGCCACAAGTTTTGTACGGCGCAGACAGTTGAATAAAGATCAGTATCGTGGTTATGGGTGCGGCCCAAAATCACCGGACCGCCGCGTTCGCGATCGCAGGTGATACAGAGATTGATCGGGGCTTGCTTGATGCCTTCGAGTTTTATAGCGCTATAAAGAGCTTTGCGCTCATCTTTGAAAAGTGCGGCGGCTTCGGCATTGGCTTTTTCGAATGCAGATTTAACCTTGGCGCGGGTTTCTTGGCTTTTGATTACAATGAAATTCCACGGCTGCATGAAGCCTACGGATGGCGCATGATGAGCGGCGAGCAATAACCGGTTTAGGATTTCATAAGGAATTGCGCGAGGCAAAAATTGGCTGCGCACATCGCGCCTTGTAAAAATCGCTTTATAGACGGCCTCTTTGTCGTCCGTGCTAAATGGCGCTGCCTGCGCCAGATCGGCTGAAATATGTGACACTGTTTATCCCCATAGACATCAATTGCAGCGCCGTTTTCCAAACGGCACCACGATGATGCAAGGCCGGTCTTCTGACTTAGGGATCAACCGGGCCGACGCCTTCTCTGCTCAAACGGCAAATGGCATGTGTCGTCTCGTCCACCTTACAGCGTTGGGCACGTTGCGGAGTTTAACCGCATTCCCGATTCTCCAGCTTGCGCTGGCACCTTGCAAGGTTGACGCTAGCTAAGGGGGCAATGCCAAACAAGAGCTAAAATAGTTTGCCACCATTCGGAACGGTCTGGCTCGGCCCAATGAGCACTACGCCGCCTGCTTCATCCGGAAACCCCAAAGTTAGAACTTCTGACATGAAGGGGCCAATTTGCCGGGGTGGAAAATTCACCACAGCGGCCACTTGACGGCCGAGCAGCGATTCAATGGTGTAATGTGTGGTAATTTGCGCGGAAGATTTTTTCACACCAATCGTGGTGCCAAAATCAATTTTTAATTTAAAGGCAGGTTTTCGGGCTTCAGGAAATGGCTCAACGGCGACGATTGTGCCGACGCGAATATCGACTTTCTCAAAATCCGAAAAAGTAATTTCGGCCATCAGCTCGCCAGTTCCTTCGAGCGCAAGGCCGCCGCTGCGATGGCTTTTTCGAACAGGGGTTTCATTCCATCATCAGCCATCAGCACTTGCAGGGCTGCGTAAGTTGTGCCCTTGGGCGAAGTGACGTTCTGGCGCAAGGTTGCGGCATCGATGCCAGATTGGCGCATCAATTCGCCAGAGCCTGCCACAGTAGCTCTGGCAAGCTGCATGGCAAGGGCAGGGGGCAGGCCGATTTTAACGCCAGCATTGGCCAAGCATTCGGTGAGATAAAAAACATAGGCAGGCCCTGAGCCTGAAACGGCAGTGACCAAATCGATCATGCTTTCATTTTCAACGCTCACCACTTCGCCCGTCGAAGAAAGCAATGACGTCGCCAAAGCCATTTGCACATCAGTGACATTGGGGTTCGATGACATTGCCGTTATGCCACGGCCAATTGCTGCTGGGGTGTTGGGGATGGTTCGAATGATCGCCGCATCTTCACCAAAATATTTGGCAAAAGTCGCAATGGTTTTTCCGGCTGCCACCGATAAAATCAGGGGCTTCGATGATTTGAGGCTCACCAAATTTGGCAAGACATCATCCATCACTTGTGGCTTCACCGCAATGATAACCGCTTCTGCATCCGTTATCGTTGCGATGGGTGGATTGTGGCGAATGCCATGGTGGGCCAAGAGGCTCAAAACTTCCTGCGGCGGCATGGGATCAATGGCCACGATTTTTTTCGGATCAGCGCCAGCTCTCAGCCAACCCTCCAACATGGCCCCACCCATTTTGCCAACACCGGCCAGAACCAAAGTGCCTTTGAGAGAGATACTCATGCTTCACCTTGGGTTTCTAACATCGCGCTTTCGAGTGCATCTTCAGCGGTGTGGCCCGCCCAGATGACAAATTGAATGGCCGGATAATAACGCTGCGAGGTTTCAACACCAACCCGGATAATTGCTTCGACTTGCGCATCATTGGCTTCAGCACCGCCAGCCAGCAGCAGCGTGTAACGATATACGATTGACCCATCGGTGGCCCATAAATCAAAATGGCCATGCATGATTTGGCTGTTGATGATGGCAAGCAATCTGGCCACTTCATCTTGGCGCTTTTCTGGAACTTTGAGATCAAGCACGCAAGCGAAATGTAACGATTCCAAATCGTCGCGCCAGGTGAAGGACAGGTTTAAATCGGCCCAGCCACCGCCCACCAGCATCACCACTTCATGGTCATTGGTGCGATCAATATTCCATTGGTGGCTTTCGGCCAGCCGCTCCACCCGGTCTAGCGGGTTATGGGCATCACGGGTATAGGGCTCAAAAGCCGACATTCACATTTCCTCTCAAGCGCCACGAATCACCGCTGCTTGTGAGGGCAATGTGCCGGAGCAATGCCACCGCATCAACCGCAGCACTGATTCCTCCACATGAATTTAATTCAGCTACGGAGCTTTGCTTCGAGCTCGGCAATGCGGGCGGCGAGGACGTCATTTTCGCTACGGGCCTTTTCGGCCATTTCGCGGACCACATCAAACTCTTCGCGCTTTACCACATTGAGGTTGTTGAGCACACGCTCCACTTGGGTTTGCACCAATGTGTCCACTTCCTTGCGCACGCCCTGTGCCGCACCTGCGGCATTGGTCATGAGCTTGGCGAGTTCATCAAAAAAACGAGACGATGTGGCGGGCATTTGCGGGTTCCTTTGCTTCCCCATAGCTAGGGATAAATGCGGCATTCTTCAAGGGCTGTTGCAAGAATCTGTGGCATGCGGCACAGAGGCATTATGTTGGCCGCCATTGCATTTCCAAATATCAGTCCTGATGCCATTTCTGTGGGTGGCTTCACCGTGAAGTGGTATGGACTTGCCTATGTTGGGGGTCTTCTTTTTGCCTCTTGGTATATGAAAAAATTGGTCAGTAACCCAGCTTTGTGGTTCGGCGAGAAGCCAACCCTGCGTCCCGCCCAAGTTGATGATATGTTCATCTGGTTTTTTCTGGGTGTGGTGGCGGGTGGTCGGTTTGGCTATGTGCTCTTCTACAATCCTTTGAAGTATATGCAGCATCCCCTTGATATATTTAAGGTTTGGGATGGCGGAATGTCGTTTCATGGTGGCTTTTTAGGGGTGGTGATAGCAAGTTATTTTTATGGCCGAAAAATTGGTACAACGTTAGACCGCGTGCTCGATTTGGGTGCGGCCTCGGTGCCGGTTGGGCTTGGCCTTGGGCGCATTGCCAATTTCATCAATGCCGAGCTTTATGGCAGGGCCAGTGATATGCCATGGGCGGTAATTTTTCCGGGCGATAATTTTGGCCGCCATCCCAGCCAGATTTATGAAGCACTGCTTGAGGGTTTGGTTTTATTTTTAGCGGTGCGCCTTGCAACGCATCGTTATGGGGCATTGGCGCATCCCGGGCGGGCTTCGGGTTGGTTCGCGCTGATCTATGGTCTGGCGCGGATTTTTGTTGAGTTCTTCCGTGTGCCCGATGCGCAGATTGGCTATCTTTCCGGCGCATTGACCATGGGAATGATTTTGTCTTTGCCGCTGGTGGCGATCGGCATTTGGCTATTGTGGCGCTCGCGTGACCGCGCTTGAGAAGATCATAATCGAGATGATTGAGGCGGAAGGGCCGATGCCTCTCGACCGTTATATGAGCCTGTGCCTTGGCCATCCACAGCATGGCTATTACATGACGCGTGACCCCTTTGGAGCTGCGGGTGATTTCACCACAGCGCCGGAAATTTCCCAAGTGTTTGGAGAGATGATTGGCGTGTGGTGTGTGAATGCGTGGATGAGTTTGGGGCAACCATCGCCTTTTGCTTTGGTTGAGATGGGGCCGGGGCGTGGCACTTTGATGGCTGATCTGTTGCGCGCCGCCAAGGCAGCCCCTGAGTTTTTGAAGGCCGTTGATGTTCATTTTGTGGAGATGAGCCCGGTGTTGCAAAAACTGCAGCGTGAAAAACTGGATGCCCATGCTACGTGGCATGCAAGCCTTGAGAGCCTGCCCAATATGCCGACGCTTTTTATCGCCAACGAATTTTTTGATGCTTTGCCAGTGCAGCAATTTGAAATGCGCTCTGGGCAAAGCTTTGAGCGCTATGTTGGTGTTTCAAATGGCCAGTTGAAAATGGGTTTGGTGGCTTCATCTTGGCCGGGTGGAGCTGATGGGGTCTATGAAGTCTCGCAAGTTTCACAGAATATTGCGGCAGAGATGAAAGAACGCATTGAGGCCTGTGGTGGGGCTGCTCTGATTATTGATTATGGCCATGTGCAATCTGCGGCTGGAGACACGGTGCAGGCCATGCACAGGCATAAATATTGCAGTATTCTTGATGCGCCCGGTGAGGTGGATATTACGTCGCATGTTGATTTTTCAAAATTGAGCAGTTCCCCTACGCTCAGCCAAGGCAGCTTTCTTAAGGCTATGGGCATTGTGATGCGCACTGAAAAACTTGCCGAAAAACTGGACGGCGAAGAAAAAAAGAATTTTCTGGCGGCTACCCATCGCCTTATTGATGCCGCCCAGATGGGCGAGCTTTTCAAAGTGATGTGCGTAGTGCAAAAGGGTGCCACGCAGATTTACCCCTTCGAGGCCACATGATCACTGCAGCTCCGCTTAATCTTTCAGGTATTGCACATGGGTTTTTTACGCGTGAGGGCGGTTATTCTACGGGCATTTTTGCTTCGCTGAATTGTGGTCTTGGTTCTGGTGATGATGTTGCTTTGGTCACCCAGAATCGAGCCAAAGTTGCGGCGTCATTAAATGTTGATACGTCTCATCTCGTATCGGCTTACCAAATTCACAGTGCTGATGTTGCCGTGGTTGAAGCGCCCTTTACCGAGCGGCCGAAGGTCGACGGATTGGTGACGCGTGTGCGAGGAATTGCGCTTGGTGTTCTTACGGCGGATTGCGGGCCAGTGTTGTTTGCAGATGAGAAAGCTCAAGTGATTGGTGCTTGTCATGCGGGTTGGAAAGGAGCGGTCTCAGGTATCACGGATACCACGGTTTTAGCCATGGAAAGGCTTGGAGCGCTGCGCGAAAATATTGTGGCCGTGCTTGGCCCGACGATTTCACAAAGCGCTTATGAAGTGGGCCCGGAATTTCCGAAAGCGTTTCTGGAGCAAGATCCGGCGCATCAAAAATACTTCATTCCATCTGTTAAGCCTGGCCATTATATGTTTGATTTACCAACCTATTTAAGTGATCGTATGAGGGCATTTGGCCTTGGCCAAGTGCATGATTTGGCTCTCTGCACTTATGCGGATGAAGATCGCTTTTTCAGTTATCGCCGCGCCACACATAGGGGCGAGAAAGATTATGGCCGCTTGATTTCGGCTATCGCGTTGACGGCAAAATGAAACGCTTTGCAACAGTCTTATTCGCTCTCCTCTTGTTCGGCTGCACGGATTTAGGGTTGCCGCTTTCAAAACCGGAACCTGTTGTGGTGAACAACGATTCTTTGCTGCAACCGCCTTGGGAGGCGCTGGTGAAAGCCGGACCCGAGGCGGAAAATGACATTGATTTGGAAACTTTAAATGGCCCGCAAAACCCGGCAGAGCCGCCGCCAGTTTTAGACCCGGCACCGCAAAAAATTGCGGCAACCCCTGAGCCAAAAAGATCGCCGCCGAAGCCGGGTGATATCGAGATTAAAGCGGTTGCGGTTTTGCCGGTTGAGGGAGGTGGTGCCGAGTTAACTGTGGCGATGCGCAAGGTTTTAAAAAATGCGGGATGGCGTGTTCTGCCGGCGGCGCGGGCCGATGCACTGGAAATTCGCGGCCGCATTTTTATTGATGAGCCGGTAGATGGCCAGCAGCTTGTACATATAATTTGGGTGGTCAGCACGCCCAAGGGCAAAATATTGGGTGATATAAAACAAAACAATCCAGTGGCGGCTGGTTCACTCGACAGTGGATGGGGAAAGAATGCGGGCTATGCCGCGCAGGCTGCCGCCGAGGGCATTTTCAAATTAATTGAGAAATTTCGTTAAGCTCAATTATGCACAGTATAAAAGTCTATTTGCTCTTGCGTCATAGCATTGTTATAGAGCGCCATAATCTGCATGGCATAAGGGCGAACACTCCATGATGAAAATCGTTTCAGGGAACAGCAACAGACCCCTGGCGGAGGCGATCTGCTCTTATCTTCACCTGCCCATCACCAAAGCGGTGGTGAAGCGTTTTAACGACATGGAAGTGTTCGTTGAAATTCAGGAAAATGTGCGCGGGCAGGATATGTTTATTATCCAATCCACATCTTTCCCCACAAACGACCATATGATGGAACTGCTGATCATTATTGATGCTTTGCGCCGCGCTTCAGCCAAACGCATTACGGCGGTTATTCCGTATTTCGGTTATGCCCGCCAAGACCGGAAGTCTGGTTCGCGAACACCGATCTCTGCAAAACTTGTTGCCAATCTCATCACCCATGCTGGTGCCGACCGCGTTTTGACCATTGATTTGCATGCCGGGCAAATTCAAGGCTTCTTTGATATTCCAACTGACAATCTTTTTTCCGGTCCGGTGTTCGTGCGTGATATCAAACAACACATGGATATTGCGAACACTGTTGTGGTCTCGCCTGATATTGGCGGCGTGGTGCGGGCGCGGGCCTTGGCCAAGCAGCTTGATACGCCATTGGCCATTGTTGATAAGCGCCGCGAACGCGCTGGTGAATCGGAAGTGATGAACATTATTGGCGATGTAGCTGGCAAAAGTTGCATTCTGATTGATGATATTGTGGATTCAGGTGGCACCCTGTGCAATGCAGCGGATGCGCTGATCGACAAGGGGGCTAAGGATGTGACCGCCTATATTACCCATGGCGTTTTATCCGGCGGTGCAGTTTCGCGCATTTCCGCTTCGAAGTTAAAGAATTTGGTGATCACCGATTCCATTCAACCCACCGAAGCTGTGAAAGTGGCGCGCAATATTCGGGTAATACCAATTGCCTCTTTGTTGGGTGAAGCGATAGGGCGCACCAGCAGAGAGGAAAGCGTGTCGAGCTTGTTTGAGTAAGCAAGCCAATGTGGCTGGCAAACTCAAACACAGCGATTTTCTATATTTAAGGTGGGCTTGGTAATGAGCTGTTTCAATATGGAGCAGGCTTAAATGTATCTATCGCTGTTCATAAACGCACAGGCGACTTCATACTATTGAAAGAAAACAGAAAAATTTACGCACAACTAGATGTAAACTTTTAACTACTTTTGCTTGAACGACAGTGAGAATTTATGAATGCCCAAGCTTAGAATTCGTCTTATTGCTTGGAGTGGGTGCTGCATCCAAAACAATTTGATGGCTAAGAGGTTGCAATGAATATCGGCCAACTGCCTCGCACGTAAATCGGTGCTGTGATATATTGAGTTTGAACGGATAAGATTGCTGACGGTAACCGTGCTTGTCGTTTGAAAGTCACCCACGCTCAGAAGTCTTATCCAAAGATCGTAATCTTCCCATTTGACTGAAAGACGATAACCACCTGCTTTATGATAAGCTTTCTTTGAAAATGCCACAGCGGAGTGGCACATGTGATTGCCAAACATAAGTTTAGCACGGATGCGTTTAGGATTCGGCGCTCCAGTGAAACTGATTAAATTACCATCAACGTCAACAAATCGCGTTTGAGTGCTTATAAGCACTGCATTAGAATTACAACGTAGCTCATCGATAATTTTCACATGGTTCGAATCCCAAAAATCATCCGAGTCTATCCGAAGAATCCAATCGCATTTACTCGCTGTGACACCGTCTATGAGGGCCTGGGTTAGGCCACGGTTTTTTGATTGATCAACAATAATCAAGGGAAGTCGATTCAACCATCTTTCAGCAATTGAACGCGTTCCATCGGTGCTACCGTCATTGACGAGAACCACTTCGGAAACGCGGAAGGTTTGCTGCTTGATTGAAGCCAGCGTTCTCTCAAGCGTGGCTTCGGCATTGTAAGCCGGAATAATAACGGAATAATTCACAAAACCCTAAGCTCAGTTGTATGACGAAAAACGCCCGATTGCACGATGCGGCTTTTGGTTGTTAGCACAGTTGCAATCAATCTGCCAAAGTAACACGACCTGCAAGCTGTTTGAACTCAAAGTAAAAGGGATGGAACAATTGTATTTTGAATATGTCCATTTTCATACCAGTCTGCTATTCTTCCTTTCATGAACCCTATCATCCAAATCAAAAGCCTTTCCAAATCCTATAAATCTGGTCTTCACGCCCTCAAAGATATCAACCTTGAGATTATGCGTGGAGAAATCTTTGCTTTGCTCGGACCCAATGGGGCGGGGAAGACGACGTTGATTTCTACGATTTGTGGCATTGTGAATAAGACATCCGGCGCTGTGCTGGTGGATGGCCATGACAATGTGACGGATTTTCGCGCCACGCGCAAAATGATTGGGCTGGTGCCGCAGGAACTTCACTTAAGTATTTTCGAATCTGTGTGGGACACGGTGACGTTTAGCCGGAAGCTTTTTGGCCGTGGCGACAGCCCGCAGCATGTTGAGAAAATTCTCAAGCAGCTTTCGCTGTGGGATAAAAAAGATGATAAAATCATGACGCTTTCAGGTGGCATGAAGCGACGGGTTTTGATTGCCAAGGCTTTGGCGCATGAGCCGCAGATTTTATTTCTCGATGAACCAACAGCTGGCGTTGATGTGGAGCTGCGTAAAGACATGTGGAATGTGGTGCGGGAATTGCGCAGCACAGGTGTCACCATTATTCTCACCACGCATTACATCGAAGAAGCCGAAGAAATGGCAGACCGTGTGGGTGTGATTAACAAGGGCCAGATGATTTTAGTTGAAGATAAAAATGCTCTTATGAAGAAGATGGGGCAAAAGAAGCTTACCCTTGTGTTGGATAAGCCGCTGGCTGCTGTGCCGAAGAAATTATCGAAATTCAATTTGTCCCTCAGCAAAGATGGCAATGAATTATCTTATGCCTTTGACGCACGCGAGGGCCGACCAGATATATCTGGGCTGTTGAAAGAAATTGATACGGCCAAGATCAGCTATAGTGATCTGCACACGGAACAAAACTCGCTCGAAGATATTTTTATGGGATTGGTGAAGCAATGAACTGGCGCGCTATTGTTGCAATCTTCACTTATGAGATGAAGCGGTTTTTCCGCACGCTGTTTCAGAGCCTGATTTCTCCGGTGATTTCGACGGTGCTCTATTTTATCGTATTTGGTGCAGCCATTGGTGGGCGCATTTCCGAGATTGAAGGGGTGTCTTATGGTGCATTTATTGTGCCGGGCCTCATCATGCTGTCGATCCTCACGCAAAGTATTTCCAACGCCTCGTTCGGGATTTATTTTCCGCGTTTTTCAGGGACGATTTATGAGTATTTATCGGCACCGATTTCGGCATTTGAAATGGTTTTAGGTTTTGTTGGAGCGGCGGCGGCCAAATCAATTTTGATTGGCTTGGTTATTCTGGCCACGAGCGCATTCTTTGTGCCAGTTACAGTGGCGCATCCATTTTGGGCCGCGCTGTTTTTGTTGCTCACCGCACTGACGTTCTCGCTCTTTGGATTTATCATTGGACTGTGGGCGGATGGGTTTGAAAAATTGCAAATTATCCCGCTATTGATCATCACACCTCTTACGTTCTTGGGCGGGAGCTTTTATTCGATCAGCGTGTTGCCAGAATTCTGGCAGAAGGTTTCGCTGTTTAATCCGGTGGTGTATTTAATCAGCGGCTTTCGTTGGAGCTTTTATGAAGTGGCAGATGTGAGCCTTGCGGTTAGCCTTGGCATGACGGCGTTGTTTCTGGTTATTTGCTTGGCAATCGTATCGTGGATCTTCCGCACGGGATATCGGCTCAAGAGTTAAATTCCTGTAATGTGAGTGTTTATCAGTCTCTTGTCAGCCAAAAAACCTATTTTGGCCGCAAGTGAACGTTTGAAGGTGGGCAACTGAATTAAGCCTTCAACACATTATGAGATTTGATAATCATGAAAATTACGGCGAAACTTGCAGCCAGTTTGCTTTCAACTGTGGCTGTTCAATTGGGACAGGCTTGGGCCGCTCAGCCTGCCTTACCAGCAGACCAAAACACAATTGTGGATGCAACTGTGCAGGACGCTAAAGCAACGGCGGTTTTGCATGACGGCGAATTTATGGGGCGGATTTACGATGCCTATTATGGCGTTGTGCAGGTGAAAGCTGTGGTGCAGGGTGGCACTATCGTCGATGTGCAGGCGCTAAAATTTCCCAATCACAGTGGCACCAGCCGTTCGATCAATCGGCAAGCACTGCCTTATTTATTGCAGGAAGTGGTGGCTAAACAAACCTCTCGCGTGAATATTATTTCCGGTGCCACATTGACGAGCCGGGCCTATATTGCATCGCTGCATGATGCACTGGTTCTTTCGGCAAAGTAATGCGCGACACCCGCATCATTATGGGCATGCCAATTACGGTGGAGATCGTTGATGTGGTCTCAGCCGATGTGGTTGAGCGGGCGTTTGAATATTTTGTAAGTGTTGATCAAAAATTTAGCACCTACAAAAAAGATAGCGAGATCAGTGCGTATAATCGGGGTGAGATTTCCAATGAAAGACGAAGTGCAGAAATGTGCGAAGTGTTTCAGCTCGCTGCTGCGACGGAAAAGGCAAGCCATGGTTATTTTGATATGCGGCGGGCTGATGGCACCGTTGATCCATCGGGAATTGTCAAAGGCTGGGCGGTGCGCAATGTGGCTCGGTTGATTGGTGAAGCGGGCGCGCAAAATTTCTATGTCGAAGCGGGCGGTGATATTCAAACGGCTGGCATGAACGGCGCCGGAGAAGCCTGGCGAGTGGGCATCCGCAGCCCCTTTAATGATCAGGATATTATCAAGGCGGTTGCTCTGCAAAGCCAGGGCATAGCCACTTCGGGCACCTATGTGCGTGGGCAGCATATTTATAATCCGCATCAGCCCCAAGAAAAAATCAAAGATATTGTAAGCCTGACGGTGATTGGGCCTGATGTTTTAGAAGCGGATCGTTTTGCCACAGCGGCTTTTGCCATGGGTGAAGACGGTATTTATTTTATTGAAACCCTGCCTGGCTTTGAAGGTTATGTGGTGAACGCCAGTGGCATTGCAACGCAAACCACAGGCTTTGGAGCTTATGTTATATCATGATCAATCGCATTGACAGCTTTCTCAATCACATCACCATGTACCGGCTGGTGCTCTATTATGTTCTGGCGCTTTTGGTTGGGGCATTCGTGCTGGGGTTCTTTGGATTGGTGCCGCATGATCCTGCGGCGCTGACCTTCTCCACCGTGTTTATCACAGGTGTGTGCTGGCTGGTGAACCGTGCCTTTGCCTGGGCGCTGAATGTTCCGGCCAACACGGAATCGATTTATATTACAGCGTTTATTCTCGCCCTCATCATGCCTCCGGTTCTGCCGGCTGATATGCCGGGGCTTTCAGGTTTGGCCTTGGCCGCTGGTGCGGCGATTGCATCAAAATTCTTGCTCGCTGTTTATCGCAAGCATATTTTCAATCCGGTGGCTGTCGGTGTGGTTGCTTCCTATTTCCTATTGGATCAACCAGCCACGTGGTGGGTGGGTGGCAATTTGGAATTGCTGCCAATTGTTCTCATTGGTGGATTGCTCATCTTGCGCAAAGTGCAACGCTTTGAAATGTTCGGCATCTATGTGCTGGCCAATTTTCTGGTGACTGCGCTGACCAACACGCCCGATATGTATGGCGAAGCCTTCACACAAAGCTTCCTCTATTCGCCGCTGTTGTTTGCTGGCTTTGCAATGTTGACGGAGCCTCTCACAGCACCTGCAGCGCTTTTTCCGAGTCTGGCCTTTGGTGCGATTGTGGGTGCGATCTCCACGCCAAATATCCATATTGGCGAATTCTATTTTACGCCAGAAATGGCCTTTTTGGTCGGGAATCTCTTTGCGTGGGCGGTGAGCCCGAAGTTTCGCTTCAAGCTCACACTCGACCGGATTGAGAAGCAGGCTGCTGGCTGCTTTGATTATGTGTTCAAAACCAATCGTCCGGTTAGGTTTGCCGCTGGCCAATATCTCGATTGGACCATGCCTGTGCGCAGCCCTGATAATCGCGGCAATCGCCGCAGTTTCACTATTGCCTCGGCACCGAGTGAAAATGAACTGCGGCTTGGCGTGAAATTTTATGCCAATCCCAGCGCCTTCAAACAATCACTCTTGGCATTGAAGCCGGGTGACAAGATTTATGCTTCGCAATTGGCGGGAGAATTTGTTCTGCCAAAGAACCCAGATGAAAAGCTGGCTTTTATCGCAGGCGGCATTGGGGTTACACCGTTTCGCAGCATGATCCAACAGATGGTGGATGCGCAAGATAAACGTTCCACCGTGTTGCTCTATGGCAACAACAAAGCCAATGAAATTGCCTATGCCGATGTATTTAACCGTGCCGAACGTGAATTGGGCCTGCGCACAGTTTATGCGGTGGCGCAGGATGCAGTGCCCCATTCAAATATGCACCACGGGTTTATCGATGCAGCGTTGATTAAGCGCGAGGTGCCGGATTTTAAAGACCGCATATTCTACGTCTCTGGCCCGCGTGCCATGGTGGTTCGTTTTCAAAAAGTGTTGGGTGAACTGGGTATTGCCAAGTCTCGCATTAAGACAGATTTTTTTCCGGGCTTTGCTTGACCATCGAGTCCCTCCACCGCTAATGCGGAGTGATGAACAGGCAAGCGCCCATCTATGTGATCAACATGGCCAAAGATACGGCCAGCATGGCGCAGCAGCTTGCGGCACAAGGCCTGGATTTTGAGCGGGTTGAGGCTGTGGTGGGGCGCGAGCTTACGGCGGAACAGAGACGCGCAAGTTACTCAAAATTTTGGTATAGTCTGCTGATGGGACGCCAACCTTCTGCAGCCGAGTTGGGGTGCAATCTCAGCCACCGCATGATTTGGAAAATGATGCTGGACCGCGGCCAAGAGTGGGCCATTATTTTTGAAGATGACGCGCTGTTATCGCCCGAATTTTCGAATGCTATGCCGCTGTTTGAAAAATCTACGGAAGCCTATGATGTGGTGCAGTTCTATTCGCTCAAGCAACCTGATATTTTGAAGGCCAAATTGCCTGACACGCCTTATCGCCTCATGAGCTATTCCGGGGCCAACCCCACTGCAACGGCTTATGGCTTGCGCGCTTCGGGTGCAAAAAAACTATTGAAGTATCGCCGCATTATTTTCACCAATGATAAATGGGTTTTGGCACGGGCGTTTCTGGGTGTGAAGTGTGGAGCGATTTTTCCATTTCCAGTCGGAATGCACCAGACCCACAGCGCACTTTCAACCATCGGCGAGGGGAGTTCCGCCAAGCGCCAAGGCAATATTGCGTGGCGCATCTGTGTGCTGCCGGTTTTACGGGTTGTGCGCGCGGTTTGTTTGAAACTCCGTGATGTTTAGCGAAGAGATGATATTAAACGTAAATAGCTG
Organism: Hyphomicrobiales bacterium; assembly: GCA_025362535.1. Taxonomy (GTDB): domain Bacteria; phylum Pseudomonadota; class Alphaproteobacteria; order Rhizobiales; family Aestuariivirgaceae; genus Aestuariivirga. Next base: position 1,739 of record JANYGE010000199.1, on the reverse strand, counting down.
TGAATTGCTGGAAACAACAAACGCCTGCGCAATGGCTTGATGATTTTGAGAAGAACTGATTGGACGGTCGACAGTTTCTTTTTAACTAACTCCACGTCCGATTCACTTCCTGACGTTGCCCAAACCAGAGGGCTGACAATGGCGTATTTTATGCCAAAGCACTTTTCAAAGCTTTGGTAATCATCAGCCGGAAACCAGTATTTTTTATGAAAGAGAAATTTTTTTGCGGCTGTTAGAGTTACGATTGTTGCGAAATTCCCCCATATTTGTCCGGTGACAAGCTTTCGCCCGAGGATGGTTTTTTCTGGTTGAAGATAAGTCAGTTTTTCGAGAAGGTTCGGTTCGTTAACTGCGCCAAGTCGCAAAATATCCAGCCCGAACTGCTTGATGTTTATGTCGAGGAAGCGCTTATCCCAGCTCACCAATTTTGCATCATCTTCAAGGATGAGGGCTTGTTCTATGTGTTCATCAACCATTTTCTGCCAGATTTTGCAGTTACTAAGGTAATTGGCAGTGGGACCATCACCATAGCTGCGTTTGCCAAGCAGCACTTTAAAAAATGAACGTCGAAATTTTTTTATTAGGGGATTGGTTTTTGCATCAATGGCATCAATTCTTTCAAACGAAATGCCGTGATCCTTAAGGTCTTGCGTTATGGTAGCAAGACGATCGGGACGACGGGCGAGGTTGATTACGAAAACGCGCATAAAGTTGTAGTTCTTTTTTTTGTTTAACCTTTGGGTGTGTTAATTGGTTGTTTGATAAATGAACAGCACTTTAAAAGTTGCTAAACGAATCTATACTGATTTAACTGACAGCTAGCCTACGAGGACAGCCATGCCACATAAATCTGTGCGTTTGCTTCTGTGTCGCCCACAGGCTGGTTTGACTGATATTCTGAGCCAGATTGGAAAATGCTTGCGCTATGCAGATAGATTTAACCGCACAGTGATTGTGGAGATGGACTTTAAAGGTGCTGTGCATTTTAGGGATGATTTCGGTGTTTACTTTACCTCACACGACCCCCGATTGGTTTTAAGCAGCAGAGCTTTCACTTCACAATTCGATCGATTAGTGGCTTTTCCATCGAATTTGACGGGACGCATCAATAGTTACCTCGGCGTATATAAGGCCAAGTATGAAAATTTTGTTGATGTGGAAAGCGATCAGCTTTTGAGTTTTAATGTTAAAAAAAATTATTCTGAACCCTTGCTCCTCCATCATGCGGCTGGTGGCGGAATGCGCAATGTGGAGTTAGCGGTACGACGGATTTCGGTCAACAAGATCGTGCAGGATGAGGTGAAGGTGCGCATGGCTTGCATTGGCGGGCCTTTTACAAGTTTGCATATTCGCTACACGGATTTCCTTACTGACTATCAGGACCGAATTTTAGAATTAAAATATGAAATTTCGGGACCCATTTTTTTGGCCACTGATAATCGTATGGCGTTGGAGTTCTGCCGAAAGCACTTTGGGCACGATAGAGTTTTCAATTTTGCAACGTTTCCTGCCGTCGATGGACGACCAATTCACAGTGATATGAAGATGGATGCCAGAACCAGTAACATGGATGCAATTTGTGATGTCATCATGTTGGCAGCAGCCAAAACATATTATTTTTTCCCCCTCTCAACGACCCAGAAAACCTGGGCCAAATATTCTGGCTATTCCGAATTTGCGCAGTTGCTCCACAAAGACGACGCTCTCTTTAAGCAATTTTTTGGATTGAGTTCATTTGA
>JANYGE010000196.1 GCA_025362535.1 Hyphomicrobiales bacterium | reverse complement strand
GTTCAGCCTCGGCGCGTGATTCCATGCATAAGAAATTAGATGGTGAAGTGGCCCTCACGGATTCGCTGCGCATGTTCAAGCAGGGCTTGGAAGGCGGCAAGCCTGCGAAGGGTGCTGCGGGAGTTCAGCCGGAATGGTTTTACAAGGGCGATGGGCGCTGGCTGGTTTCACCGGGAGCGGCTTTGCCAAAACCTTCATTTGCTTTGGATGGTGGTGAAGAGCCTGAACTTGCGGGGCTCTATATGATTGATGCCAAGGGCCGTCCAGTGCGTCTTGGTTTTGCTATTGGCAATGAGTATTCGGATCATGTGACGGAGCGGCAGAATTATTTGCTGTTGGCCCACTCGAAGTTGCGGCATTGCAGTGTTGGGCCGGAAATGGTGATGGGCGCTATTCCATCACATATTGAGGGCATGAGCCGTATTTTGCGGAAAGGCAAAACCATTTGGGAAAAGCCCTTTCTCACTGGTGAAGGCAATATGAGCCATACGATTGCGAATTTGGAATATCATCATTTTAAATATGACGCGTTTCGTGTGCCGGGCGATATTCACATTCATTTCTTTGGCACGGCGACATTGAGCATCGCTGATGGTGTTTCCACTGAAGATGGTGATGTGTTTGAGATTGAAGCCAAACCCTTTGGTGCCGCTTTGCGCAATCCACTTAAAGCGATGAAGCAGAGCTTTAAACCCGGTGGTGTGAAGGCGCTTTAATGCATAAGCCATTTATCGCCCTTGATTGGGGCACCACATCATTTCGCGCTTATCTTGTTGGTGCGGATGGTGTGGTGAAGGATCAATTTGCTGACGCTGAGGGGATTCTCGCGGTCAAGGATGGCGGCTTTGAAGCGGTGCTGGAAAGCCATATCGGAAGCTGGGATAAATCTCTGCCAGTTGTTGCTGCTGGCATGATCACGAGCCGTCAAGGCTGGATTGAACTTCCCTATGCCGATTGCCCAGCCGGGCCAGCAGAGCTTGCAAAACATATTCACATTCATAAATCCAAGAGTGGCCGTGCTATTCATTTTCTGACGGGTTTACATCTTGCGGGCGGTGATCTCGGCCATGACGTGATGCGCAGTGAAGAGACGCAAGTTTTTGGCTCGCTGGATTTGGGAGCAGCGCATTTTGTAACGCCGGGCACCCATAGCAAATGGATTGATGTGGTGGAGGGCAAGATCACGAATTTTGCCACTTACATCACGGGCGAAATGTTTTCGGTTCTGCGCAACCATTCTATATTAGGGCGGTTGATGACCTCTGATGCTGATGATGAAGCCGCGTTTATCAAGGGCGTTGATAAGGCTTTTGCTGATCCTGCTGGGTTTTTGCATTCGCTGTTTTCAGTGCGCAGCCTTGGGCTTTTTAATGAGGTGGCGGCGGATAAGCTTGCCTCTTATCTTTCCGGCATTGTGATTGGAACCGAAGTGGCGCATGCCACGTTGAGCAATGATCGGCTTGCAAAATATGTCATTCTGGCATCTTCTGGAATAGGTTCGCGTTATGTGCGGGCAATGAAACATGCAGGGCTGAATGCTGTGATGGGTGATCCTTTGGCTGTGGTCAAAGGCGAAGCAGTTGTGGCGCGCATGGCGGGAGTGATTTGATGAAACTTGATGATGCTTTAAATGAATGTGGCATTGTAGCGATCTTGCGCGGCGTGTCGCCAGACGAGGCAGTGGCGGTTGCACAAGCGCTTTATGATGCTGGCATTCGTGTGGTGGAAGTGCCGCTCAATTCGCCGGCACCTTTCATTTCGATTGCTAAATTGGCGCAGAGTTTTGCGGGCAAGATGATTGTGGGGGCAGGCACGGTTCTGACGTTACAAGATGTGAATATGTTAAAATCGGCTGGGGGCGAGATTTCCGTTTCACCTGATTGCAATGCGGCGGTGATTGCGCGTGCCAAGGAATTGCAGATGGAGCCTTTGCCCGGTGTGTTTACGCCGACTGAAGCATTTAGCGCCATCCGGGCTGGGGCCAGCCATCTCAAATTATTTCCAGCCGAGGCGGCAAGCCCTGCTGTGATTAAGGCGTGGAAAGCGGTTTTGCCAAAGCAGGTAAAAATTTATGCGGTAGGCGGTGTCACGCCCGATAATATGGCCGATTGGCTGGAGGCTGGGGCTTCTGGTTTTGGCATTGGTTCAAGCCTATATAAGCCGGGCATGAGTGTGGATGCCGTGGGCGAAGCTGCAGGCAAACTGGTTTCTGCCTGGCATGTGGCGAAGGGGAAGTGAAATGAAAGTTGCGTTGGTAACAGGTGCTGGCTCTGGCATTGGCAAGGCCTGTGCTGTGGCGCTGGGCAAGGCTGGTTATGCGGTGGTGTTGGCCGGACGGCGCTTGGAGGCTTTGCAGGATGTGGCCAAGGTGATGAGCGGTGAGACGCTTTGTGTTTCCACAGATGTGTCTGAGCCAAAATCAGTTGCTGCACTGTTTGCTGCAATCCAACAAAAATTTGGGCGGCTTGATGTGTTGTTTAACAATGCGGGCACTGGTGCGCCCGGCACTGTGATGTTGGAAGACCTTACATTTGAGCAATGGCAAAATGTGGTGAATGTGAATTTGACTGGGCCATTCTTATGCACGCAGGAAGCCTTTAAAATGATGAAAGCGCAAAGCCCCCAGGGTGGCCGCATCATTAACAATGGCTCGATTTCAGCCCATGCACCGCGGCCCAATTCAGCCCCTTACACGGCGACCAAACATGCGATCACGGGTTTGACCAAATCAACCTCGCTGGATGGCCGTAAATATAATATCGCGGCGGGCCAGATTGATATTGGCAATGCGGCTTCCGCCATGACAGCGCGGATGAGCAGTGGCGTACCGCAGGCCAATGGCACAATGGCGCCGGAACCCACAATGGATGTGGAAGATGTGGCGCGCTCGGTGGTGTTCATGGCATCGCTGCCGCTTGATTCAAATGTTCTGACCATGACGGTGATGGCCACCAAGATGCCATTGGTGGGCCGCGGCTAGATCATATGACGATTTCAACGCGGGCAACTATTCTGCTCACTTTTGCGGCTTTTGGTGCAATTGTGGGATCCAATGTGGGGGCCTTTCCCGTTATTGTAAAAAACTCTGGACTGTCACTGGCTTTGTTTGGGCTGGTGGGCGGCATTGGGATGTTGTCCAATATCATGATGATGTCGCTGGGCGGTGTGATCAATCGCTATGCCGATCACCGCACTGTTTTGCTGCTCATCCTGCCTCTGAGTTTTGTCGTGCTGTGTTTTGCCCAACTGGCTTATTCACCTGCAAGTTATGTCGTTGCAGCGATTTTGATTAGCTGTGCATTGGGCACGATGGATTTATTTATGAATGCGGAAGGCGCTGCTGTTGAGCAAGAAACCGGGCGGCCGATTTTTAGCGCATATCATGGAGCGGCATCGCTCTCACTTGCGGTGTTTGCAATCATCAGCAGCATGGTTTCGGTGTGGCTTGCGCCATGGTTCGTCGTTTTATTCACGGCGGTTCCCGTGTTGGTTGCGATGGCGGCAATTTATAAATCGATTCCGCATCGTGGCGTGGTGCGCCATCATGAACACAAGTCGCCCGTGGTGTTGCCTTATCGCTTGCTGACTTTTGTTGGTTTGGCGGCGGGCTTCAGTGTGACCAGCGAAGTGGCTTGCGTGCAATGGGCGGGGCAGTTGCTCACCTCAATTGCGCCGGAATGGGCCGCTTACTCAGGATTAGGACTGGCCTTTTATGGCTTGTGCAGCGGCACCATGCGCATGTTTGGCGATCGCTTGCGCGCGCACTTTGGCGATAAGCGCGTGATGTTAACTTGCCTTTCCCTCGGAATATTAGGGTTTGCCGTTTTAGCCTTCGAACCTGGCTTTACATTTTCGGTTATTGCCTTTGCCGCTGTCGGCGTGGGCCTAGCGGTGGTGTTTCCGTGCATGTTCTCACTTGCGGCAAAGCTGGCCCCCGAGGGCAGGGCAGCAGCAATGAGCTATGCCATCTTGGTTGGCGGCGCGCCGCGCGTTATTCTGCCGTGGGTTTTGGGTTGGCTCGCACAAACCTATTCATTAGGGGCTGTGTTTGCGGCGACGGCCATGGTCTCAACAACGGCCATGATTATTATTATTGCAACTTATGCGCAGGCTGAGGCTGCCCTTAAAGACTGAGGGGCGCTGCTTTTCAGCAACGCCCGCCCCTGTTTAGTTAAGCCGCTTTGGTTGTTTCAATGGCTTTCAACTTTGTAGCCCCATTGCCAATTGGAATTTGGCGTGGCTTCAAAGCTTCTGGCACTTCACGCTTTAAAGCGATGTGCAAAAGACCATTGTCCATATCGGCACCTTTTACTTCAACATGATCTGCCATTTGGAAGCGACGTTCAAAACCACGCGCAGCAATGCCTTGATGCAGCACTTCGGTGGTATTGACCTGCTTGTCGGCCTTCTTGCCAGTCACGGTCAAAGTGTTGCCTTTGGCTTCGATGTTCACATCATTGGGGCCAAAGCCTGCAATGGCCATGGTGATGCGGTATTCATCTTCGCCTACGCGCTCAATATTATAGGGTGGGTATGAATTGGTTTCCACGGATGCGGCCTCGTCAAGCAAACGGAACAGGCGGTCAAAACCGATGGAAGAGCGATAAAGTGGGGTGTAATCAAACATGTCATATTCTCCTTAAAGCAATACAGACGTTTTAAATGGACCCGAAATGGCATCCACGCCTTGAGAGATAGGGAGCTGATTTCAGGTTTCAAGGGGGTCTCGCAGCATTATGAACGGCAGATGAACGGGCCATTGGGGTTTCGTTCAAGTGGGTTTGGCTAGAAGGGGGAGGCGAAAGATCGGTGGGTGGCACCGGTCAGTAAACTCAGGAGAGTTCCATGTTTGCAAAATCCCTTATTGCTGCTGTTGCCCTTGCTTCAGTGGTGTCATTTGCTTCGGCTCCCGCCAAAGCGGGCTCCAATGTTGATTTCAATATTGGACTTGGATTTGGAGACGGTTTCTATCCAGATGGCCCCGGCTATGGCTACGAAGATGATTATCCCCATTTCATTCATCACGGGCATCATCCCCGTCCGCGTCCGATGTATTATGGTGTGAGCTGTGGCGATGGTCGCGATATTGTGCGCGAAGCTGGTTTTCGCCGGGTAACTGCCTTTGACTGCTCTGCGCCCACCTATGGCTATAAGGCGTGGCGTGATGGCGATCTTTATAAGGTCAATGTGAGCTATAATGGCCGCATCATTTCGGTTCGTCCAATTTGGTAATTGAATGGCGGAGGGCCTTGTGACCCGCCGCCATTTTTCTTTGGATTGCCGTAATCGTGCCGTTTTTCTGCTCTGAAGTTCCTGCAGAAGCGACACCGGGATTATTTACATAAGAGGTGGGATTATGAATCGTAAATTGCTTGGCAGCGCAGTGCTCACAGCGCTAAGTTTGGTTGTTCTCACTTCGGCACCGGCCGAAGCGCGGCACCGCCTGTTCTGGTGGCAGCATGATCGAAACTATGAAGCGCCGCAATATGATAGCTATGATGATAGCAGCTATTCTGACGAACAGGATGCTGATGTTGATGAGCAGTTCAACCAGGCCCAGTATGATCTCTACATGCGTGAGATGCACCATCCACGGCGTCAGCGTTACGTTGAATCCTATTATGATCCGCAATTTGACGCGCCAGTATATGAAAATCCGCTGCCTAAAAAGGTGAAGAAGAAGGACGTTGCCAAAGTTGCAGTTGTGAAGCCCGTTGTGAAAGTTCTGCCGCCAAGCGACAAAACCGTCCAAACGGCTTCGCTGGTCAAACGCTCTGATGATAAAGTGGTTCCGAGCAAAGTTGATTGCAAAAAGGGTGCCGCCATCGTTGCAGGTTATGGCTTTAGCACGGTGACTTCGAAATCTTGCGAGGGTGAAACCTTGGTTTATGGAGCCACCCGCAGCGGCAAGAATTTTGAAATTCAAGTGAGCTCTGCCAGTGGCGAATTGACCACCGTTAAGAAACTCTAGCTTATTGCATTCAGATCAATCCTGAATGCTTGGCGATAGATTTGTGATCCTTTGGACGTGACTTTAACAGCGCGGGTTCCATCAATGCGATGGATCCAACCTTGTGAAAAAGAGTGCTGGCAAAGTGCGGTTCCAACTGCACCAGCAAGGTGAGGTCTTCGTTCGCTCCAATCAAGGCAAGGTCGGCACAACATGCGCAATGTTTTGGAGTCCGTTTTGGTACTGGACATCGGAACTTCGATCCCGAGGTGCATTAACAGCGCAACCCCGGTTTTGGTCATTGCTCCAGCTTCGCTATTGAGTTCGGCATGGCCTTCTTTGATCATTGCATCAAGCAGTGCCACTCCCAGCTTTCCGGCCAAGTGATCATAGCAAGTCCGGCCTGCACGCAAGGCTAAATCTTTTGGGCCAATTCTAAGTTTCCTCAAAGAGGGACCAGGTGTGGACGCAACCAGCATAATGCTTTCCATCATGCGCGCCACCGCAGATGAAGCTAGAGTGTGATAGCGATGGCGACCTTGCTGTATAACGCTCAACAGGCCTGCATCAATCATACGGGCAAGATGTCCACTCGCTGTTTGCGGTGTTATTCCTGCCAGCTGGGCAAGCTCGGTTGCTGTTAAGGCGCGTCCATCCATAAGGGCATGAAGAATGACGGCTCGCGATGGCTCCCCCGCGAGTGCAGCAATTTCAGCAAATTTTGAGGTTGTGGTCATAGCGAGATTCCAACTGCCAGCAGTGAATTGTTCCTATCACAGTTTCGTCCACTTTAATTCGGTCTCGACCGAAGTATATTTCCCTTTTCTGGTGCTACCAACCACGTCGAGAGCATGATGAGGAGTTTGGCCAAGCCAGTTTCTCAACACGCATGATTCCATTATAAGCACAGGCCAGAATTAAAATGACCATCCCACTCCACGAACTTGCGGCCCTTGGCACAGCCACATGCTGGGCCATCACTGGCCTCA
>JANYGE010000168.1 GCA_025362535.1 Hyphomicrobiales bacterium | reverse complement strand
CCCATAACCAGATAAGGGTTTGCATCAGCACCTGAAGGGCGATGCTCAATGCGGCATGAATTGGCAGCCCCTGCCGGAACCCGCAAAGCCACCGTGCGGTTATTGATGCCCCATGTGGCAGCCACTGGCGCGTAAGATGAGCGGCGGAACCTGCGATAGGAATTGGCATTGGGGGCAAAAATCAACATCGATTCAGCCATAGTGGTTTTCAATCCACCAATCGCATTGAGCAGCAATTCATTGGTCATCGGATCATCCGCAGCAAACAGATTATTGCCCGCTTCATCACCAAGGCTCACATGAATATGCATGCCGCTGCCTGTCCATTCGGAATAAGGCTTGGCCATAAATGTGGCGCAGAGCCCATGCTTTTCAGCAGTCGCTTTAATCAGCCGCTTCAGCATAATGCCTTCATCGCAAGCATCTAAAATATCTGTGCGATGACGCAAAACAATTTCCATCTGTCCCGGCCCATATTCCGAAATCAACGTTTTGGCCGGTAGATCTTGAATTTCGCAGAAGGCATAAAGGTCTTTGAAGAACGGCGCAAAATCATCCGTATCTTGCAAATGATAGGCTTGATGATGCTTTGGCCGATGCTCATTCACCAAAGCCTTTGGCGATGTGGGAACACCTTCAAAGGCACTCTTGCGGTCCATCAAATAAAACTCAAGCTCAACGGCCCCAACAGGGTTCATACCAAGCTCTTCTTTGAAGCGCTTCACAATGCGTTGCAGCGCATTGCGTGGGTCAGCGTAATGCGGAAACCCGTCAAGATCACACACATGCGCTGTATATTGCGCCGTTGGCTCTTCCAGCCATGGCACGCGCACAAAGGTGCCGGGGATTGGCCATAAAATAAGATCACGATCACCTTCATCAAACACCAGGCCAGTCTCCGGAACATCCTGCCCTGTCACATCGAGAACCAGCGCCGAGATCGGAATAAACCGCCCATCATTCCACGCCGGAACCACTTCATCGCGGCGTAAAACTTTCCCGCGGATTACACCGCACATATCAGTCCAGATCACCTGAACGGATACAATATCAAGATTAGCCTCAAGAAATCTTTGCGCTTCGGCTCCAAGCTTTGGCGTTACGATAGGCATTTTTAGTCTCCAGTTTTAATTTAGCGCAGCTAAACAATTATCGAGTTCATTAATCAGTATACTGATGTGTTTCTCGTTTGTCGCTGGGCAGATAAGCATCATATTATGAAACGGTGTGATCACCACACCCCGGTTTAGAAGGTAGTGATGCACTGCCTGATCAATCGGCTGGTGGATCACTTTTGAAGCTTGCAACCCATTGCGGGGGCGCACTTCGCAGCACATGAACTCAACGCGGGCTCCCACGCGGGTCACATGCCATGGCACTTCATATTTGATAATAACATCTGCAATTCCCCGTTCCAGCCTGCGCGCCAGAACGATAAGGGAAGCAAATGTCTCCTCAGTAAAAAACTCATTCAGCACGGCTTTAATCAAAGCCAATTGAATGCGCGAACCTGAAAGCGTGGTGCCAATGCCAGATCGGCCATCACCACGCTTGGTCAAATAATTTTGAATGCGCGAAGCAACCTCTGCTGAAAACCCATAAACCGCAGCGGGAATGCCACCCGCAATGGGCTTGCCAAACACCAAGCCATCCGGCTTCAATCCATAGGAATAGCCGCGTGGGCCAGATGAGAGCGTATGGGTTTCATCAAAAATCAACAACGTGCCATATTTAATCGTCAGTGCACGGAGCTTTTCAAGAAATCCTTCATCCGGCAACACCATGCCCACATTGGTCATAATGGGTTCGGCCAACACGCAAGCTACATCGCCGGAAGCCAAAGCCGCTCCCAGTGCTTCCACATCGTTAAACTCAACCACTTTGGTGTGCAGCGTCAGATCACGCGGCTCCCCCACCAATCCATCCACCATGGTAACCTTGCCATTATCAGCAGTTACAAATGTGTTATCCACACAGCCATGATAACAATGATTGAACACCAGAATTTTTGACCGCCCGGTCACCGCACGGCACCAGCGCAGCACAGCGCGATTGGCATCCGATGCGGTGGCCGTCACTTGCCAGAATGGCAGACCAAAACGATCCTCCAGCAATGCGCCCACTTCAATCGCATCGGGCGAAGGCAGCATAGTGGTAAAGCCATTCTGCGCTTCGGCAGCCAAAACATCAGCCACCACTTTCGGCGCATGGCCAAACATGGCTCCGGTGTCGCCTAAACAAAAATCAGCATAATCATGGCCATCAACATCAGTCATTGTGGCGCCGCGCGCCCGTTCTACAAATAGCGGAAACGGCAGGCCCCAATCCACCATCCATTGCATAGGAGCGCCACGCAGCCAATGGTTTGAAGCCTTCACGGAGAGCGCCTGAGATTTGGGGTTGCGTTGGACATAGAGCTTGGTTTCTCGCTCCAACATGGCCTGAATGGCACTGTCCGTTATTTTT
>JANYGE010000156.1 GCA_025362535.1 Hyphomicrobiales bacterium | reverse complement strand
AACTTCGTCTCCATACCTATCTAGCAGAACAGCTCCTAAAGCCTCTGCTGCGGGGCGTCCAAGATAAGTTGCGGTTTCCATCCTAATTATATTGTCGTTTTCGTTGAGGAATTTCCAGAGGCGTTCTCCAAGTGGGGTGTTGAAAACGTCTGAGAAAGAACCAGGTTTGTAGTTCATATTTTTTCTCCTTTTACCACGCTTGATCATTCAGACGTGTTATAGTGAACATATATACTAAAATTCAGACTTGTCAACATTGCGGTGTGTGAATTTTTTAACTTGAAAGCCATCACTTGCCATCATCTGCCATCTGTGATATCAAACTTTATGCCTGAACCGCAACTCTCTGTTCGATCTTCCAAAGCTTTGAAACTTGCGCATCTGTTGGCCAAGAAGGAGCGGCGGACTGTTGCTCAGGTGGTGGAGCGGGCTTTGGAACTTTATGCCCATGAGGAACCACAGCGCGAGGCGGCGCCTGATTTTTATGCGCGGCTTTCGCGTGATTATGGAACGGATTTGGATTTGGATGCGTTGATCCGTGAGGACCGAAAACCAAATTCAGGATTTGATCTTTGATTTTCCTCGACACGAATGTGGTGTCGGAACTTGTTCGTCCAGCGCCAGATAAAAAGGTGATTGAGTGGCTGGTAAAGCATGACACTGCGCTTGCGCTCTCCACAATTGTGTTGGCCGAAATAACCTATGGAATTGAAAAAATTCGCCCCGATGAACGGGCGCGCAGGCTCGAAGGTTTTCCGGCTGAATTGCAGCGGCGCTATGCAGGGCGGCTTTACCACTTTGATGGAGAGAGCGCTTTGCTTTATGGTGTGTTGATGGGACACTCGCGCAGACAAGGCCGCATTCTTTCGACAGCCGATGGCATGATTGCAGCCATTGCTTTGCGTCATCACGGCGAGTTGGCAACGCGCAATTTGGAAGATTTTGTGCTGCCCAATCTGATAGTCCATAATCCGTGGACGGATCAATTATGAACACTCTCACTGGCACCGAACTCATCCGTGATTTCGTCACGCGGCTACCCTCTAAGCCTGGTGTCTACCGGATGTTTGATGCCAAGGGTGATGCCATTTATGTGGGCAAGGCGAAGAACCTGAAGAACCGCGTTTCTAACTATGCTTTGGGTCAGGGCCATAATAATCGCATTGCTTTGATGATTAGCATCACCTGCAATATGGAATTTGTGGTGACGGAATCTGAGGCTGATGCGCTGCTGTTAGAAGCGAATCTAATCAAGAAGTTACGGCCCAAGTTTAATGTTTTACTTCGGGATGATAAATCATTTCCCTATATCCTGATCGCCAAGGATCATGCGGTGGCGCAGCTTGCCAAGCATCGCGGAGCGCGCAATCGCAAGGGCAATTATTATGGGCCCTTTGCATCTGCAGGGGCGGTGAACAACGCCATCAACACGATGCAGAAAGCGTTTCTCTTGCGCTCGTGCAATGATTCCGTTTATGCCAACCGCACGCGGCCCTGCTTGCTCTATCAGATCAAGCGTTGCTCAGCACCGTGTGTTGGTTACATCACGCCGGAGGATTATTCTGAACTGGTGCAGGAGGCTGAGGATTTTCTCACCAGTAAATCGACAGCGGTGAAAGCAGAACTGGCCAAGAAAATGGAAGAGGCCGCCGAGGCCTTGGAGTTTGAAAATGCGGCGCGTTATCGGGACCGCATTCAGGCGATGAGTTTTGTCACCCAAACGCAAGGCATCAATCCGCAAACCGTGGATGAGGCTGATGTGTTTGGTTTAGCCCTTGAGGGTGGGCAATATTGCATTCAAGTCTTCTTCATTCGCTCCGGCCAGAATTGGGGCACGCGGGCGTATTTTCCGAAGACGGATAAATCAATGGAGGAGGCTGAAGTTTTATCATCCTTCCTCAGCCAGTTCTATGATGACAAGCCGATCCCTTCACAAATCATCATCAGCCAAGATTTTGACGAGCGCAATTTGCTCGAAGAGGCCTTCACCGCGCATGCAGGCAAAAGGATTGAAATTCTGGTGCCGCAGCGCGGAGAGAAAAAGGCGCTGGTTGAACATGCCGTCACCAATGCGCGTGAAGCCAATGGGCGGCGCATGGCGGAATCATCCTCGCAGGGCAAATTGCTCGAAGGGGTGGCAAAAGTGTTTGGCTTGGCCTCGCCGCCGCGGCGTATTGAAGTTTATGATAACAGCCACATTCAAGGCGCCCACGCTGTGGGTGGCATGATTGTGGCGGGGCCGGATGGCTTCATGAAAGCGCAATATCGCAAGTTCAATATCAAGGCTGAAACCTATCAAGCAGGCGATGATTTTGCCATGATGCATGAAATGCTCACGCGGCGTTTCACGCGATTGATCAAAGAACATGGCGATGAGCAAGAGGATGACGAGTCGGTCAATTGGCCGGATTTGCTGTTGATTGACGGCGGGCAGGGCCAGCTTTCAGCGGTGCAGGCGGTTTTGGCGGATTTAGGTTTACATGATTTGCCAGTCGTCGGCGTGGCCAAAGGGCCAGATAGGGATGCGGGCCGTGAGCATTTCCACACCAGCGGCAAGCCTTCTTTCATGCTGGAAGCGCGTGACCCGGTACTCTACTACATTCAACGTCTGCGCGATGAAGCACATCGCTTTGCCATTGGCACGCATAGGGCCAAGCGGTCTAAGGCGATTGGGCTTAATCCGCTGGATGAGATTTCCGGCATAGGCCCCACCCGCAAGAAAGCCTTGCTCCTAAGCTTTGGATCGGCGAAAGCTATAGCAAAGGCGAATGTGGCTGATTTGGCGGCGGTGAGCGGCGTGAGCACACAATTGGCCCAAATGATCTATGACCACTTCCATCCGGAGAATTCATGAGCACGAATGCGCCAGCGGCCAAGGTTTCAAAAGTTTGGAATATTCCAAATATGCTAACCTATGGCCGCATCATCGCGGTGCCATTGGTGGCTGGCCTTTTGATGTGGGGTGGCGATCGGGCGCGTCTGGTTGCGCTCAGCCTTTATACTTTAGCGGCTGTCACTGATTTTCTTGATGGCTATCTGGCGCGCAAATGGCAGCAGCAATCGGCTTTGGGCCGCATGCTTGATCCGATTGCCGATAAGGTTTTAGTGTCAGTCGTCTTGCTGGTTCTGGCGGCGGATGGTGTGTTGGGCGGTGGCCATATGTGGGCTGCCATTATTATTTTGGCGCGTGAGGTTCTGGTTTCAGGCTTGCGTGAATTTTTGGGTGAGCTTCGGGTTTCGGTTCCGGTCACGCAGATTGCCAAGTGGAAAACCACGGCACAGCTTTTGGCGATTGGCTTTCTGATCGCAGGCCCCGCCGGAGATAAATTTGTTCCGCACACAACTGATTTTGGTATTTTATTTCTGTGGATCGCTGCAGCTTTAACGCTCTATACGGGCTATGATTATTTCCGTGCCGGATTGCGCCACGTGGTGGATGAAGAATGAAGGTTTTATATTTTGCCCGGTTTCGCCAAATGATCGGGCGCGGCAGTGATGAGATTGCACTGCCTGCAAGTGTTACAACAGTGAATGCTTTGCTCAACCATCTGGTGGCATCGGATGCCAGCATTGCCGCAGCCTTTGCTGATCTGCGCACCGTGAAAGTGGCCGTGGATCAAAATCACAGCGCATTGGATGCTTCGATTATCGGAGCCAAGGAAGTGGCCTTTTTCCCACCAGTCACGGGCGGCTAAGTTCTATGCGTCTTAATGTGTACCTCCAGAAAGCCGGCATTGGCAGCAGACGCGAAGCCGAGCGTATGGTGGCTGAAGGCCGTGTGCAGGTGAAAGGTGCATTGGCTGAAGCCACAACACCGGTGGAAGAGGGCGATATTGTCACCTTAGATGGGAAACCCGTGGCCCCCGATGCCAAAGCCCTGCCGCGCCTCTTCATGCTGCATAAGCCGATTGATGTGCTGGTCACCAACCGTGATTTTAAAAATCGGCCAACAGTGTTTGAATTGCCCGCCCTCACCAAGCCAGGCCTGCCGCGCCTCATGGCCGTTGGTCGCCTTGATGTGAACTCCGAAGGCTTGTTGATGTTATCAACCGATGGTCCACTGGCCCAAGCCATGATGCATCCTGATACGGGGCTGGCGCGGGTTTATAGGGTACGCATGCGGGGGCGTTTTTCAGAGTCACAAATTGCCTCGCTCGCCAAAGGTGTCACCGTTGAAGGCATTCGTTATCGTGGGGCTGAATTTGTCGAAGAAGAGGATAAGGGCGGCCGCACCAATTCTTGGTACCGCGTAACCTTGACCGAAGGCAAGAACCGCGAAATTCGCAAATTGGTGCAGCATTTCGGCGGCATGGTGAATAAGCTGGTGCGCACCCAATATGGCCCCTTCGTTCTCGATAAGCTGGAAGCCGGTGCCATGGTTGAAGTCTCGCCGTGGAAAGTGGCGCGCTTTATGGATGAATTGGAAGCTAAAGGGGCGTTGAAATAACAGCATTCACGGTATAAGATGCTTAAATATTCGGCAATTGACGAAGATTTGAGCATCATGGATCGTTATATTCATCTCCACCTCCCGCATTCGCAGTGGCAAAAGGCAGTTTTGGCTGGGCTGGGTACAGCTTTTGCTATTGGTCTTTTGGGCTATTTCAGCGCAACCACCACATTCATCATGCTGGTCGCCCCGTTTGGCGCGTCTTGTGTTCTCATGTTTGGCATGCCCACCAGCCCAGTTTCGCAGCCCATCAATGTGGTGGGTGGCCATATATTTTCAGCAGTCATTGGCTTGGCTTTGCATTTCATGTTTCCCGATAGCTTTGTTGCTGAGGGCATGGCGGTGGGTCTTGCTGTTGCTGGCATGATGTTGTTGCGCATAGTGCATCCCCCAGCCGGAGCCACAGCGCTGGTGGCTTATCTCACCGCAACGAGCTGGTGGTTTTTAGTTTTTCCGGTGTTGGTGGGCAGTGTCACGCTTGTGGTGATCGCGGCCATCTATCATCGTTTAACCAAAACCACCTATCCGCATCCGGTGCCTGAGGTTTAACGCCAGCCCCAAGCCTCGGCGAGGTCTAAACATTCCTGCCAAGGGGCAATTGCGGCGGTGGTTGAACTGGCGCGCAAACTTGAGGCGGCACTGGCATGCGCAAGCTTCAGCGATTTTTGCATCGGCCAGCCTTCATGCTCCCCAAATAAAATACCCGCCGCGAAAGCATCGCCAGCGCCATTGCTTCCCACAATCACAGCGCGGGGCACATTCACTGAGGCTTGGGCATAAACCTCGCCTTTGCGCGTCATGGCAATTGCACCCAAGGGAAAATGAATAACCGCGAAATCGAGATTGCGATGCGCCTGAATAATGTCTTCAAGCACGCTGCGGCACGCACCGATATTGGTTTCACCATTTTCAATGGTGGGCTTTCCGGTAATGGCGGCAGCTTCAAAATCATTGATGATAAGTGAATCAAGCAGAGGCAGCATGGGGGTTACGATGGAGCGCAGCAAATTGGGATCAAAGGAGGCCATTTCGAGATTAGATTTCAGCCCGGCGGCACGCGCCTTTTTTAAAATCGTCACCCAGCCATTGGCGTCGCTCTTCCAAGGTGCATCGAGTTTTTCGTGAAAGCCGGGAAGACCCATATGAACGTAACGGGCCTTTGATCTGGTGAAATCAAAATCATCTGGCGTTTGCGCCGCATGGGCCCCAGCAATGCTGAAGAAGGTGCGCTTGCCGGTGTCTTTTGCCGTCATCGCCATCACGTTCGAGGTGGAAAGGCCTTTGCGCATTTCCAGCAGGCTGCGATCAATGCCATTGTCATCGCAGATTTTATGCAGCTGTTGGCCATGCGCATCATCACCCACCAGGCCAAAGGCGCTGATCGGGAAGGGTGCCCCAAGTTTGGTCAGCGCCATAGCCATATTATGGCCGGGGCAGCCGCCTTGAGGATCTTCCGACAGAACAATCGCAACGGTTTCTTCCGGAGGCCAGGTGGCGATGCTCATATTATTATCGATGCACCAGGCCAGCCCGGAGAGAATTCCGCTGCGCTGCATATCAGGCTTTCAACACCGGATCAGTGATCTCATTATCAGTCTTCAAATCGCGATCAGGCTTCAGCTTATGTTTGGTGAGATAATCATGATAGGCCTTCACGGCATCGGCTGATTTCAGATTGCCTTCAATCACGCCGCGCATCAGGCGTACCAGTTCGAGGGGGGCTTCGGCGAAGTTGAACTTGCGGCCAAACAAAGCAACACGGCCACCATGTTTTTCGGATTGGGCGGCAAGCTCAAACGTATCGCGCGTGGTGCCACGTGCGCCACCCAGAATGCCGACGATCAATTTGCCAGGGTCATAGCTTGCCAATTCTTCCATGGCGGCAGCGCCATTATATTGCATCTTGAGGAAGAGTGGATGTTCATTGCTCATCACGCCAGCCAGGCTGCGCACAATGCAATCCGTGATGTAAGTGCCGAGATCAGCACCAACCAAACCAATATCCATGGCGGGGTTAAACACTTCGAGGAAGTGGCGGGTTTTTGCAGCGGTCGCTTCTTCGCGGAACTTTGTATATTCTTCGAGCGAATAGAGATCAGCTTCCACATCATTGCTGAAGGTCAC
>JANYGE010000130.1 GCA_025362535.1 Hyphomicrobiales bacterium | reverse complement strand
AACCTGCAAAAGCTCGATACCATGTTGGCCCGCATTCAGAATGAGCTCTTTGATTTGGGAGCCGACCTGTGTGTGCCAGATCGCGGCGAGAAATTAGAATTTGAACCCTTGCGCATTTTGCCCAAACAATATGAGCGACTGGAAACTGAGATCGATGAGCTGAACGGTGAACTCACGCCCTTGCGCTCTTTTGTGTTGCCCGGTGGACATGCAGCGGCGGCTTATCTTCATCAGTCCCGCACCGTCTGCCGCAGAGCTGAACGCCTGATCGTCGAACTCAAATCCCATGATGGCGAGCATGTGAGCGAAGGAGCTATTGCTTACATCAACCGCCTCTCCGATTTCTTTTTCGTGGCCAGCCGTTGGGTTAATTTCAAAGCAGCAGACGGAGATATTCTCTGGGTGCCAGGAAAAACCCGCTAAATGTTAAACGCTATTCTTGCTGGATTTGCCCTTGGTGGCGGTCTGATTGTTGCCATCGGCGCGCAAAATGCCTTTGTCATTCGCCAAGGCGTTCTCAATCAACATGTGCTCTGGATTTGCCTGTTCTGCTCAGTGAGTGATGCCATACTGATTTGGGGTGGCACCTATGGCTTGGGCACCATTCTGGAAGTGCTCCCTTGGTTACTTAAAGTGATGCAATATGGCGGCGCTGCATTTCTCATTTGGTATGGCATTAAAGCGGCAAGGCGCGTGTTAAAATCCGAAGCCCTGAATGACAGCACCAAAGTGGCATCAAATCTCTTCATGGCATTGGCCACCTGTGCCGCCCTCACATGGCTCAATCCGCATGTCTATCTCGATACGGTGGTATTGGTGGGCTCCATCGCCAATGCGAGGCCACAAGGCGAGCAAGCTGCCTTCGCTCTCGGCGCTTCACTCGCGTCCTTCGCTTGGTTTTACACCATAGGTTATGGTGCCAAATCCCTGCGCGGCCCTCTTTCAAAACCAATCGTTTGGCGCGGCATTGATGCGGCCATTGCCCTCATTATGTTCTGGCTCGCAATAAAATTGTTGATCAGCTAAGCTTAGAAGATGTTCATTCCGCTGCATGACGACACGCCCTTGAAAGTCATTCGCTTTCAGTTCGTCACCGTTGCGATCATGGCCCTCAATATTGGAATATTTTTATTCACGGGTGCGTTTTCGTCAGACGTCATACAGGGTAATATGGCCAGTGGTTTTGGGGTTGTTCCCAGTGAATTATTTCATGGCGGCAGCGTTCAAAGTCTCGTTCCCGAACCCTTCACCCTCATCACTTATTTGTTTTTGCATGCAGGCTGGATGCACCTCATTGGCAATATGCTATTTCTCTGGGTCTTCGCCGACAATATTGAAGATGCCTATGGCTATGTGGGCTTTATTATATTCTATTTGCTCTGTGGGGTGATCGGCGGCTTGACCCACGCCCTTATGCAGCCCAATTCGGTAAGCCCGTTGGTGGGGGCTTCTGGAGCCGTGTCTGGTGTTTTGGCGGCCTATCTGGTTTTATATCCACGAGCCCGCGTTTGGGTTTTACTCTTCATGCGCATTCCGGTGCCTATGCCCGCCATATGGGTGCTTGGCGGCTGGTTTTTGCTCCAGATCTATAGTTTGGCCGCAGCGGCCCCAGGCGAAGAAGTGGCCTGGTGGGCCCATGTTGGGGGCTTTGTGACGGGTATCATATTAACCATTGGCCTGCGCAATCGCCTGCTGATCCCGCCAAATCGTCGCAATTGACCTCGCCACGCCGTTCTCAGAATTGACTATGCGAGGCCTGCTCACTAGTGTCCCGCAAAATTTCCAAAAGAGGTTCCCATGAAGGTTATTGTCGCTGTTAAGCGCGTGGTCGATTACAACGTGAAAATTCGCGTAAAAGCTGATGGCTCAGGCGTTGAACTAGCCAATGTCAAAATGTCAATGAACCCGTTTGATGAGATCGGTGTCGAAGAAGCCATCCGCCTCAAAGAAAAAGGCGTGGCCACTGAGATCATTGTGGTGTCCATCGGGCCAGCTCAATCACAGGAAACCTTGCGCACTGCTTTGGCCATGGGCGCTGACCGCGCTATTTTGGTAAAGCATGACGAATATGTCGAACCACTGGGTGTCGCTAAAATTCTCAAAGGCGTCATCGAAGCCGAAAAGCCTGATCTGGTGATCCTCGGCAAGCAGGCCATTGATGATGATTGCAACCAGACTGGCCAAATGCTCTCAGCTCTTTTGGGCTGGGCCCAAGCCACAGCCTGCTCGAAACTTGAAGTAGGCAGCGGCGATGCAACCATTACCCGTGAAATTGACGGCGGCTTACAAACTTTGAAAGTAAAAATGCCATTGATCATCACCACAGATCTTCGCCTCAACCAGCCGCGCTATGCATCTTTGCCCAACATTATGAAAGCCAAGAAAAAGCCCCTTGATGAAAAGACTCCAGCTGATTACGGCGCTGATGTGAAGCCGCGATTGAAACTGGTGAAAACCGAAGAGCCGCCAAAGCGTTTGGCTGGTGTGAAAGTTAAATCCGTCGCTGAACTTGTCAGCGCCCTTAAAACAGCAGGAGCAATTTAATCATGGCTGTTCTTCTCATTGCTGAGCACGACAATAAATCCATTAAGGACGCAACGCACAAGGCGCTGACCGCCGCGGCTCAAATGGGTGGCGATGTGCATGTTTTGGTCGCTGGCAACAATGCGGGTTCCGCTGCGGCTCACGCTGCAAAATTGACTGGTGTTAAAAAAGTTCTGCATGTTGAATCTGCTGCTTTGGAACGCCCACTGGCTGAACCCATGGCCGCTACCATTGTGGCCTTGGCACCAGCCTATGATCACATCGTTGCTGCGGCCACCACCAACGGCAAAAACTTTATGCCGCGCGTTGCAGCCCTTCTCGACGTAATGCAAATCTCTGATATCTCGGAAGTGAAGTCCGCCGATACCTTTGTACGCCTGATCTATGCAGGCAATGCTGTGCAAACCGTGCAATCAACTGACGCCAAGAAAATTATCACCGTGCGCACCGCATCCTTTGCGGCCACAGGCGAAACAGGCTCGGCTTCAGTGGAAAAGGCCAACGCTGCTGCTGATCCAGCTCTCTCATCTTATGTAAGCGAAAACCTCACACAGTCTGATCGTCCAGAACTCACCTCGGCTAAAATCATTGTGTCGGGTGGACGCGGCATGCAATCGGGCGAAAACTTTGTGATGCTGGAAAAAGTGGCAAAGAAGCTCAATGCTGCCGTTGGCGCATCACGCGCCGCAGTGGATGCAGGTTATGTGCCCAATGATTATCAAGTCGGTCAAACCGGCAAAGTGGTGGCCCCTAATCTTTATATCGCCGTGGGCATCTCAGGGGCTATTCAACATCTCGCTGGCATGAAAGATTCAAAAATCATCGTTGCCATAAACAAAGATGACGAAGCCCCGATTTTCCAGGTGGCTGATTATGGCTTGGTGGCTGATCTCTTCACCGCTGTTCCAGAACTTGAAGCAGAGCTTGGCAAGCTCGGCAAATAATTACACCTTGAGCCGCGTTGCAAAAAGCGACGCGGCCAAGCTCAACACCAAAAATGTGAGTGCCACCCAAGCTGATGTGACCGTGGCTCCACCCTTTATCAAGGCGCCACCAGCACCAGCACCTATTGCCTGACCTAAATAAACCGCAGACGTATTAAGCGCCACGGTAGCTGAAGCCAAAGCTGGGGCCAAACCCACAAGGCGACTTTGTTGCAGTGAGTTTGATGAGAAGGTGCCGAAGCCCCACAGCGCCAAGCCAATAATGCTGCCCCAATAATTTCCAAACATCAGTCCAAACACCAGGAAGCCTGCGCAGAGGCTGAGCAGCGCCATGCCAATGACACGGTCAACCGCAACATAGCGCACCATGTTTGAGCCGATCGTATTGCCAATCACCCCAGACAGGCCCGCAACGAAGAAGGCCAAAGAAATTTGGGTTGGCGTTGCTGCCGTAACTTGCTTCAAGATGGGGGCCAAATAACCAAACACTGTAAATTGCCCTGACATGCTGAGCAAAGTGACCAACAAAACACAGAGTAAAGCAGGCGATGAGAACACCGTTTTCCAAGAAGCCATATCCAGCGGTTTGCCATAGAGCCCGGGTCGAACAGTAAACCAGACAGCCAAACCACTAAGTATGGAGAGTGCGGCCATAATCATAAAAACACTGCGCCAACCCAGTGCAGCGCCAAGATAGCTGCCGAGCGGAATGCCAGCCACTGAGGCCACCGACCAACCAATAAAAATAAATGAGATGGCGGAAGCGCGGCGTTCGACTGGCAGGAGCAAACTGACTGTGGCAGCCGCCTGCGGCGAGAAAATTCCAGCAGCACTGATCATCAAAACCCGAATGATCAGCAAGGGCCAGAATGCATTGGTGAAAGCTGAGGCCAAATGACCCACAGCATAAAGAGCCATGGCCAGCACCAGCAACAAGCGTCGATCAACCCGCGTGGTCAAGGTGGCCAAGATCGGCGCACCCACACCAACAACCACACCACCCGCCAGCATGAGCAATCCCGCCGTAGCCACATCGATGTTAAGCTCTGCCGAAAGCTGGTTGAGAAGGCCAGCTGGCAATAGGACACCGGTGCCAATAATAAAATTACCAAAAAGCAGGGTCCAAAGGGCCAAGGTCGTGCGCGATTCTGTCGCTTCGTTTGTCATCTCTAAAGTCCAAATCCGCTTGCTCCCCCCGAATGGGGAGATTAGTCTCCCGCCACTTTGAAGAGATAAGTTTGGGAAGTCCAATATGAAAATTGCAAAGGTCGGCATTATTGGCGCGGGGCAGATGGGCTGCGGCATTGCCCAAGTCTGCGCGACGGCTGGCTATCATGTGGGCCTCCACGATATGAGCCCCGAACGCACCGCTGCAGGCCTTGCAAATATCGACGCAAATTTGGCGAGGCGGGTGAAATCAGGAAAACTAACCGACGACCAACGCAAATCAACGCTGTCACATATTTCATCCGTTACAAGTTATGAAAATTTCGCCGACTATGATCTGATCATTGAATCAGCCACCGAAAAAGAAGCCATCAAGCACCAAATTTTTGAGGCCGTCTGTCCACATTTGAAACCAGACTGTATTGTGAGTTCCAACACCTCTTCAATTTCCATCACCAGACTTGCCGCCACAACTGGCCGCCCCGAGCGTTTTATGGGCATTCATTTTATGAACCCAGTTCCCGTGATGGAATTGGTTGAACTCATTCGTGGCATTGCCACCGATGAAACCGTGTTTCAGACCATCAATGAATTTGCCAAATCACTGGGCAAAACCACCGCCATCTCCGAAGATTTCCCGGCCTTCATCGTCAATCGCATCTTGCTGCCGATGATCAACGAAGCGGTCTACACGCTTTATGAAGGTGTAGGCGGTGTTGAAGCCATCGACACCGCCATGAAGCTTGGCGCCCATCATCCAATGGGGCCATTAGAGCTTGCCGATTTTATCGGTTTGGATACCTGCCTCTCCGTGATGCAAGTCCTGCATGAAGGCCTAAGCGATTCAAAATACCGCCCCTGCCCGCTGCTGGTTAAATATGTGGAAGCCGGGTGGCTCGGCCGCAAGGTAAAACGCGGCTTCTATGATTATAGAGGCGAAGTGCCAGTGCCCACGCGCTAACTCTGTAAAGATTTTGGCGCCACATTTTTCCATGCCATGAGCAAGATACTTTTGAGAAGGGCCTCATCACCTTTAATGTGGTCAACCAATGTCCAACCTTTCTTGCCCCAGCCACCAGGTATGGGTGAAATCAAAAGGGGTTCAGCCGCCACAAGCATTTCTTGCTGCTCTGGCACCAATTTCACATAGGCACGGCCCTTGTCATTAAAACCCGCAAAAATCTTGTCCCGCACCCGAAAATCGGCTTTGCCGAAATGTGATTTCTCTTCGGCCTCCGGCAAGATTAAAGCCA
Source organism: Hyphomicrobiales bacterium (assembly GCA_025362535.1). Lineage (GTDB taxonomy): Bacteria > Pseudomonadota > Alphaproteobacteria > Rhizobiales > Aestuariivirgaceae > Aestuariivirga. The sequence continues at coordinate 6,635 of JANYGE010000130.1, read as the reverse complement.
AGCGCCTGAAATCATCACTTTGCATCAAGCGCCGCCTTCACCAATTTCTGCGCATCCTCCGACGCCCATTCAGCTGGCCCAAGCAAGCGCCCGACCTCCCTGCCATTGCGATCAATCAGCAAGGTCGTCGGCAAGCCAACAGACTGGATGGCAGCCAAAGCCGTTGCTTTGGGATCCACATAAAGGGCAAGATTATCGACACCTGCCTCTTTCAGAAACGCAGCCGATGCCTCAGCCCCTTTCAAATCTTCGCTGAGCGCCACCACTTCAAAATCTGCTGAACCGAGCAGTTTTTGCAACTTCGCCAATTCTGGCATTTCCTTGCGACAAGGCGCGCACCAAGTGGCCCAGAGATTGAGGAGAACGACCCTACCCTTCCACTGCGATAAATCTTTTATCTCTCCGGTTCCATCGGCAAAACTGAATGGCGCTAAGTCCTTCGGCTCAAGATGTTTGATAAAAGCTGCCATGGTGAATGCTGGTGTTGCATCAGGCACCTTGCGCGTGCCCCCTTGAAGCCAGTAAAGGCTAAAACCAGCAACGGCGATTAAAAGCAGAATGGGCGTAAGCTTTTTCATAAGTTCACTCTCAGATGCGACAAAGGATTTATGATGACCAATAAAATGTGGGGCGGGCGGTTTAAAGAAGGTCCTTCTGCCATAATGGCGGAAATAAACGCATCAATTAATTTTGATCAACGCCTATATGCCCAAGATATTGCAGGTTCCAAGGCCCATGCGGCAATGTTAGCCAAGCAGGGCATTATCACAAAATCCGACGCTGCCGACATTGGCAAAGGTCTTGATCAAATTTTGAATGAGATTGAGCAAGGCAAGTTTAAGTTTTCAGCCGCACTTGAGGATATTCATCTCAATGTGGAATCGCGCCTCAAAGAATTGATCGGTGATGCTGCTGGCCGCTTGCACACAGCAAGATCACGCAATGACCAAGCCGTCACTGATATGCGTCTCTATGTCAGGGATTGCGTCGATGCTCTTGACGCTGCTCTGCAAGAATTACAAGTCGCTTTAGCCAGCAAAGCTGAAGCCCATGCCGCTACCTTAATGCCAGGTTTCACCCATTTGCAATCTGCTCAGCCCGTAACTTTCGGTCATCATCTGTTGGCCTATGTTGAAATGCTGGGGCGGGATCGCGCCAGATTGGCCGATGCCAGAAAGCGCGTGAATGAAAATGCATTAGGGGCTGCTGCTTTGGCTGGTACATCTTATCCGATTGATCGGCACATGACCTCAAAGGATTTGGGGTTTTCCGGCCCGATGCGCAATTCTATGGATGCTGTTTCAGCGCGTGACTATATTTTAGAAGTACTATCCGCCTGCACCATTTCATCGATCCATCTTTCCAGATTGGCCGAGGAAATCGTGATCTGGTGTTCGTCACAATTCCGCTTTGTGAAGCTTTCAGATAAATTCACCACCGGCTCCTCCATTATGCCGCAAAAACGTAACCCTGATGCGGCTGAATTGATCCGCGCCAAACCAGGGCGCATTTTGGGAGCTTTCACAGCGCTCGCCATGGTGATGAAGGGCCTTCCCATGGCCTATGCCAAGGATATGCAGGAAGACAAAGAGCTGACTTTTGATGCACTCGATAATTTCGCATTGGCCATTGCTGCTATGGCTGGAATGGTGCGCGATATGGAGCCACAGGTTGCAACCTTAAAAGCCGCCGCCAATGCCGATTATTCAACCGCCACTGATTTGGCCGATTGGCTGGTGCAGGTTCTTAAAATGCCATTCCGTGAAGCCCACCATGTCACGGGCCGTGTGGTAGCCTTGGCCGAAAAAAAATCCTGTACACTTTCCGAACTTCGGTTAGAAGACATGCAAGCCATCCATGGCGGCATCACCAAGGACGTTTACAAGCGTCTGACAGTTGAGGCCTCTGTGGCGTCCAGAACCAGCTTTGGCGGCACAGCACCTGCAAACGTGCGCCGCGAAGCCAGACGTTGGCTACGAGCCTCGAAAGGGAAGTGAGCGATGATGATTTATTTTAAACAAGCCATTCTAGCGGCCATCATCGTCTCCACCCTTGCGGGGTGTGGCGTGAGGGGTGATCCTGAAGCACCAAAACCCACCCTCACCAGCCAGAACTAATCATGCATCACTTCTCCTATAAGGACGGCATTCTGCATGCCGAGGATGTGAATCTGAAGCAACTTGCGGATGAAGTGGGTACACCTTTTTATTGCTATTCGACAGCCACCTTGCAGCGCCATTTCAAAGTGATGAATGATGCCTTTGCCGGAACCGAGCACTTGCTCTGTTATGCAATGAAGGCCAATTCCAATCAGGCGGTTCTCAAAACCATGGCGGCTCTGGGATCTGGCATGGATGTGGTGTCCGAAGGTGAGCTTCGCCGCGCTTTAGCTGTGGGTGTTCCCGCCCGCAAGATTGTCTTTTCAGGTGTTGGCAAAACCGCGCGGGAAATGGCCTTTGCTTTGAAAGAGGGCATTGCCTGTTTCAATGTTGAATCAGAGCCTGAATTGGAGTTGCTCTCCGAAGTGGCCCAGCGTGTGGGCCAACGTGCCTCGGTTTCGATCCGCGTGAACCCCGATGTCGATGCAAAGACCCATGCCAAAATTACCACGGGCAAGGCCGATAATAAATTTGGCATTTCTTATTTGCGAAGCTCTGAAGTCTATGCCCGCGCTGCCGCACTTCCAAACATTGATGTATCCGGCGTTGATATGCATATCGGCAGCCAGATCACCGAGCTTGCTCCTTTCGAGCAAGCTTTCAAATTAATGGCCGAACTCGTGAGCAAACTAAAATCTGAAGGGCATAATATCCGCCATTTGGATTTGGGTGGCGGCCTTGGTGTGCCTTATCGTGGCGATAACGATATTCCGCCTCACCCAGATGAATATGCCGCAATGGTCAAACGCACCCTCGGCCATCTCGGCTTGAAATATATGATGGAGCCAGGCCGCATGATCGTGGGCAATGCCGGTATTCTGGTGAGCCGCGTCATTTACATTAAAGAAAATGAAGGCCGCCACTTCGTCATCCAAGATGCCGCAATGAATGATCTGATCCGCCCCACACTCTATGACGCCTATCACGACATTATCGCCGTAGAAGAATCCCGCAGCGCTGAAACTTTTGAGGCCGATGTGGTGGGTCCCGTCTGCGAGTCTGGCGATTATTTGGCCAAATCGCGCCGCCTGCCGAAATTGCACCAAGGTGACCTTTTGGCCACCATGACAGCGGGTGCCTATGGTGCCGTGCAATCCGGCACTTACAATTCAAGGCCACTTGTGCCGGAAATTTTAGTCAATGGCGGAAGTTTTGCCATTGTGCGCGCGCGCCAAACCTATGAAGAATTGATTGGGCTTGATGAACTTGCCCCTTGGCAAAAATAGTTCTTTTGCATCAACCCTAATTTAGCCCATTTATGCTATAGATTGGGGCCATGAGCAAATATTCACCCCTCACCCGCAAGATCACCCTGCAAAGGGCGGCCCTGTTTCTGGAAAACCTATGGTCGGCCATCCAGATACCCGCTTTGGTATTGGGGCTTGTGGTTATTGTAAGTGCTTCGGGGTTCCTATTGCAGCTGCCAAAATGGCTGCAGATTTCTGTTCTCAGTATTTTGGCATTGGGCTTTCTTGCGTCATTGCGCTGGGTCGTTCAAATAAAGGCCCCAAGCCAACTCACCGCCATGCGGCGCATGGAAGAAGCTTCCAACATCAATCACCGCACAGTGTCTAGCCATAATGATGCGCTTGTGGCTGAATTACAAAGCCCTGAAACTGCAACCCTGTGGGAAGAACACCAACACCGCAAACTGGCAGCGTTAAGTGCTGTAAAGATTTCAGCACCAAAATCAGCTTGGCGAAATTTCGATCCCCGCGCATTCAGAGTTCCGGTTGCCCTCGCAGCGCTATCGGCTCTTCTTTTGGGCCCGGGCGATTTAGTTTCGAATACCATAAATGCAGCAAACCTGACGGCACCCGTGCAGCGACAACCCCTCACCATAGATGCGTGGCTCAAACCACCAGCCTATACGGGCAAAGCCCCCATTCTGCTCTCCAGCCCGGCCATGCGTGAAAAGCTGGCGGATGGTTCCGATATTCTGATTCCAGAAACCGCCAGCCTGAGCCTGCGCGTGCAGGGCGCTGAAAAACCGCGTCTGGCATTTTATGCTTTGGACGGTTCGGACACTGAGCTTAAATCAATCACAGCTCTATCGAAGACGAGTGAATCAAGTTTCACCAGCGAGATAAAAATCGAACGCCCGCTGCATGTGAAGCTCTTTGACGGCGCAAAGGAACTGGCCAGTTGGCCCATAGCCCTCATTCCCGATGAGCCGCCTAAGATCAAACTCACTGGCGAACCCAAAGCTGAAAGATTAGGGGGGCTAAATCTCAGCTGGGAAACCTCTGATGATTATGGCGTAAAATCCATCACGGCCGAAATCTCTTTGGCTGACCAACAAGAAGATACCGTGGGCTTCGAGAATAATGGTGTGTTTCTCTTTGATCCACCAAGTTTCAAAATTGCATTGCGCCATCCCAATGCAAAATCCGAGAGTGGTGAGACCACGCAAGATTTAAGCTCGCACGCTTGGGCAGGCCTCTATGTTGAAGTGGTCCTCACTGCAACTGACGCGGCAGGCCATACGACGTCCACCGAACCAAAACGCTTCAAATTACCTGAACGCAATTTCTATAAGCCCCTTGCCCAAGCCCTTATTGAGCAACGTAAGAGCCTGATTCTCAATCCTGATTCTGCCCCTGATGTGGCTGTGATGCTTGATGCTATGTTAGCCTATCCCTACAGTATAGCCGAACAAACCGGCCTCATTCTCAATCTTTCCGTCATCAAATCATCTCTGGCCAATGCCGGAGATACTGACACTGTTGGAGAGGCTGTGGCCAACCTGTGGCCCATCGCTATAGCTATTGAAGATGGTGAGCTTGCCGATGCCCGTGCCGAGCTGAGAGCTCTCAAGCAACAGCTGGAACAGGCCCTGCGCAATGGCGCACCACCGGAGAGAATTGCCGAGCTCACCGATAAAATGCGCAAAGCCATGGACCGCCTGCTCGACCAGATGCGCAAAGAAGCTGAAAAGCGCCAGGCGGAAGGTGGAAATAAAGACCACCAAAAGAGTCGTGAAATCAGCAAAGAGCAACTTCAAAAGATGTTGGATGACATCAAGAAGCTCTCTGAAAGTGGTTCGAAGGATTCTGCTGAAAAATTGCTCTCCGAGCTCGATAAGCTCCTGCAGAATTTGCAGCCAGGCATGGGTGATCAAGCCGATCAGAATGGAGATCCTTCCTTGCAGGAGAAGCTCGACGAGCTTTCAAATATGATGCGCCGCCAGCAAGAGCTGATGGATAAAACCCAGCGCCTTCCCCAAAATGGTGGCGATCAGCCCGGCGACCAACCTGGTTCGAACGGCAAGCCTGATGACGGTTCCAATTTGGCTGACCGACAGGGCAGCCTTTCCGATCAACTTGACCGCCTGCAGAATGAATTAGACGGTGAAACCAAAGGCAATTTGGGCGATGCTACAAAGAATATGAAGGGCGCTGAAGGCTCCTTACGCCAAGGTTCCAAAGATGATGCCTTGCAGCAGCAAGGCCAAGCCATGCAGCAAATGCAACAGGGCGCTAAAAAGCTTGGCGAAAAACTAGCTCAACAAGGCCAAGGTAAAACCGGACAGCAGGGTAAAGATGGCGAAGCTGGTGGCACTGATGATGATCCACTGGGCCGCCCACGTGGCACCAACAATCCTGATCAAGGACCGAACAAAAACGCTGTACCGTCTGAAATGGCCATCAAACGCGCCAGAGAAATTTTGGAGCAACTGCGCAACCGCAGCAATGATCAGAACTTAGGCGAGACTGAGAGGGGCTATATAGAGCGCTTGCTCAAGGGGCTTTATTAGACCGTTACCACATGCCCGACAAAAGGCAGCTCACGGAACTGATGTGCCATATCCATGCCATAGCCGACCACGAACAGGTCCGGACAATCAAACCCTCTAAAGTCGGCTTTAATATTCGCAGCCAAATGTCCGGGCTTATCGAGCAACACACAAGACATGACAGATTTGGCACCACGCGCCGTGATCAAATCCTTAGCAAAAGCCAGGGTACGCCCCGATTCCAGAATGTCATCGACCAACAACACATCGCGGTCTTGCACGGCTGATTCAATATCACGCAACACATCGACCTGCCCTGAAGATTTTTGCGCCGAGCGATAGCTGGCGAGAATCATAAAATCCACTTCCGGCGACAATCCAGCATGATGCATGGCGCGAATCAAATCGGCAGCGAAAATAAAGCTGCCTTTCAAAACCGGAACGACCAGCAAACGGTGTGGTTTGCGCGCCGCGACTTCAGCAGCCAAAACTGTGATGCGTTTAGCAATCTCAGTTTCAGAAAAAAGGACATCTATGCGATGTCCGTCAATGGTGATTGAGCTCATAATTTAGCAGTTGAGCTTATTTCATCGGGATGTGCAAAGCGAATCTGCAAGTTCTTCGCAAGTTCCGGAGGGGCCGCAACACGGGTCACAAAACTCGTGGTCTCGCCCGGGCGAAGCGGCCTTGATGCCGTATCCAATGTCCAGGAGTAAAGTTCGGTTGACGCGGCATCATTC
>JANYGE010000125.1 GCA_025362535.1 Hyphomicrobiales bacterium | reverse complement strand
CCGCGATGTGACTCCGCGCTTTTGTTCGGAGTTTGGGTTCCAATCGTTCCCCTCCATGGCGGCGATGCGCGAATTTGCTTCCGCATCAGACATGAACATCGCCTCACCCGTGATGGATAGCCATCAGAAAAACAAAGGTGGCAATGCCCGCATTGCTGAAACCATGTTCCGCTATTTCCGCTTTCCCATGGTGTTTGCTGATTTTATCTATCTCAGCCAAATTCAACATGGCTTGGCGATGCGCGTTGCCGTCGAATATTGGCGCACATTGAAGCCGCATTGCATGGGAACATTATACTGGCAGCTCAATGACACATGGCCTGTAGCCTCGTGGAGTGGGCTTGACCATGGCGGGGCTTGGAAATCCCTGCATTATATGGCGCGGCGCTTCTTTGCACCACTTGCGGCATTTGCGGTTCCAGCAAAAGATGGCAAGACCATAAGCATTATGGCGGTGAATGATGGCTTGGAGGCTCTTATGGCAGAGGTATACTGTGAAGCTGTAAAGCCCAATGGTGAGCGCCAGAAAATTAAAACTGTGAAAAAATCAATTCCGGCAGATTGCGCGGTTGAAGTCCTTTCAATCGATAGTGCTGATCTTGATGGTTCAATTCTTCACATCACTTTGAATGGTACTGATAGCAATCATTTCGCATCCAAGCCCTATAAGGCCTATGCTTTTGAGGATTCCAAAATCACCTGCAAGCAGGTGGGCGATGCGCTACTGCTGACTGCACAAAAACCCGCTTACTATGTTGCGCTGGAGGCTGATGTGGCCGGGCATTTCTCTGACAATGCCTTTGATCTTTTGCCGGGTGAAACCAAGACTATTCAATTTATTACCGAGGACAAATCGGCAAAACCCATTTTTACAATTCGTGATCTTTATTCCGCAACTTGCCGCTAATGAGGAGGCCCCTATGCCGCAAAATCTTTCATTCCAACTTTACAGTGCCCGCGAACATCAACCCTGGGACAAGATTGTCGCTCTGTTAGCCAAGGCTGGCTATACGGATGTGGAGGGCTTTGGCGGGGTTTACGAGGAGCCCGAAAAGTTCCGAGCACTTCTCGATCAACATGGCCTTACAATGTCGTCTGGTCATTTCTTTCCGCTCGCTCTGTTCGAGACGGAAAAAAAGAAAGTGATTAAAATTGCCAAGATTTTTGGCATGCGCAATATTTATTGTCCCTATGTTTTGCCTGAGCAACGTAAAAATACACCTGCAGGCTGGAAGGCTTTTGGCAAACGCTTGGCTGCTGCCAATGAATTTATTCGCGGTGAGGGCTATGGCTTTGGGTGGCATAATCATGATTTCGAATTTGCCAAGTTGAGTGATGGCTCAACACCCCATGAGCGGATTTTTGATGCGGCACCTTACGTGGATTGGGAAATTGACGTGGCATGGATTGCCCGCGCCAAGCAAAACCCGATCAAATGGATCAAGGCCTATAGAGATCGCATCACCTCGGTGCATGTGAAGGATATTGCCGAGAAGGGCAAGAACATGGATCAAGATGGTTGGTGCAATCTGGGCGAGGGTACTGTGAAGTGGCCGGACATTTTCAAAGCCCTGCAAGGTGGCCGCGTGATGCATTATGTGATGGAGCATGACAAGCCTACCGATGTTGCAAGCTTTGCGCAAAAATCAATTCAGTTCTGCAAGAAATTTTAAGAGGGTATTATGGAAAAAACTTTAGGCGTTGGCATTATTGGCTGCGGCAATATCTCGGAAGCATATTTGAAACTTTCAAAGCTGTTTAAGGCCATTGATGTTTTGGCGGTGGCCGACATTAACATGGAGTCAGCGCAGGCCCGCGCCAAGCAATTTGGCGTGAAGGCGCAGACCGTCAAAGAACTGCTGAAGAATAAAGATATTGCAATTGTCGTGAACCTCACGGTGCCTGCGGTGCATTTTAAAGTATCAAAGCAAATTCTCGAAGCGGGCAAGCATGTCTATTCGGAAAAACCGCTGACACTTTCTTACAAAGATGCCGTGGCTTTGCAAAAGCTGGCCAAGAAAATGAAGCTGCATGTGGCGGCTGCACCCGACACATTCCTCGGCAGCTCACATCAATTGGCGCGCCAAGCAATTGATGATGGCAAAATTGGCAAGATTGTTTCAGGTACGGCCCATGTGATGGGCCATGGCATGGAGCATTGGCACCCCAACCCTGATTTCTTTTTCAAACCCGGTGGTGGCCCCATTCTTGATATGGGACCTTATTACATTGCCAATCTGATCAATCTTATTGGCCCGGTGAAGCGGGTTGCGGCCCTTTCTGGAATGGCGCGCAAAGAGCGGGTGATCGCCAATGGCCCGCGCAATGGCGAGAAGTTGAAGGTGAAAACACCAACTACCTATCATGCTCTGCTGGAATTTGTGCAGGGTGCTCAAGTTACGCTTTCAGCGTCATGGGATGTGTTTGCCCATAAGCACCAAAACATGGAAATTTATGGGGCTTCGGGTGCGCTCTTCGTGCCTGATCCAAATTTCTTTGGTGGTGATGTTATGATTGCGGGATCTGATGCAAAGCTTCACAAGCTTGAAAGTTGGCAGCACCCCTTCGGTGTCGACAATTGGAAAGGTGGCGATGGGGCAAGCTGGGCTAATTATCGCACCGCTGGCTTGGCCGATATGGCTACAGGCATTCTTAATAAACGCGATATTCGCTGTGATATTTCGCGCATGGCCCATGTGGTGGATGTGATGACATCAATCATGAAATCGGGTGAGACAAAGAAATTCGTTGAGGTGAAATCAAGCTGCACAAGGCCTAAACCTTTAGGCCCAGATGAAGCACGATCATTAATGAAATGAGTGACATGATCTATCGCAGAAGCGGGCGCAGCGGATTGCTGCTGCCCGCGTTGTCGCTTGGCCTGTGGCATAATTTTGGTGCAGAGAGCGATCATGGGTTAAAACGCGCCTTGTGCCGCAAAGCTTGGGATTTGGGCATCACGCATTTTGATCTTGCCAATAATTATGGCCCACCCGCAGGTTCAGCCGAAGAGGCTTTCGGCCATATTCTGCGTGAGGACTTTGCAGCACAGCGTGATCACATGATCATCTCTACCAAAGCTGGCTATCATATGTGGGATGGGCCTTATGGCGAATGGGGCAGCCGCAAATATTTGATTGCGAGTCTGGATCAGAGCTTGAAGCGCATGGGCCTATCTTATGTCGATATTTTCTATTCGCACCGGTTTGATCCGAACACGCCTTTGGAAGAGACCATGGGTGCACTTGATTTTGCAGTGCGCTCTGGCCGGGCCTTATATGCGGGCATTTCCAATTATCCGACGGAAGCTTTGCAAGAAGCTGCCCGCATCTTGAAGGGGCTGGGCACGCCTTGTCTCATTCACCAACCGCGTTACTCTATGTTGCAACGCGAGCCTGAAATTGCCGGTGCCTTTGAGGCTGCTGATGATGCAGGCATGGGCACCATTGTGTTTTCGCCTTTGGCGCAAGGTCTGCTCACCAATAAATATCTGAGTGGCGTTCCAGCGGGCAGTCGCGCCACCATCAATCACTTCCTGAAGGAAGCTTCGATTGAACCTAAGCTTGTGGCAAAACTTGAAAAGTTGAATGCCATCGCGGCAACACGCGGGCAGACATTGGCGCAAATGGCGATTGCCTGGGTACTGCGTGATAAGTGGATCACTTCGGCTTTGATTGGGGCGAGCAAGCCTGAACAGATTGCGGATTGTGTGGGCGCGTTGAAAGCACCGGCATTTTCACAGGATGAATTGGCATTGATTGAAAAGGAATTGGCAGCATGAAGTTTGTTAAACAAATCGCTCATGCTTGCGTAATGACTGATGATCTTAAAGCCGCTGAAGAGTTTTATTGCGGCGTGTTGGGTCTGGAAAAGACTTTTGACTTTAACCGCCCAACGGGGCGCATGGGTTTTTATCTGGCGGCGGGTGGCCGCACTTATGTTGAGATATTCACCGATAGGGATGCGCCTTTTCCAGTGCGTGGACAGATCAATCATTTTTGCTTTGAAGTGACCAGCTTGGATGATGCAATTGCCTATATTCGCTCTAAGGGTGTTCAAATCACGGATAAGAAATATGGTGTGGATGATACGTGGCAGGCTTGGCTGGCTGATCCATCAGGTTCGCGCATTGAGCTGTTTGAATATACCGCCAAGAGCGCGCAATTTGTGGGTGGAGACCGCACGCCGGACTGGTAAACTCGCGGCTAATTTGGTGGCAAAAATTTGCCAATTGAGTCTTCAATAAAGGTTGTAAACGCCTTCACTTTTGCAGGTAAAATTTCATAGGGCGGATAATAGGCGGTGAGCCAAATGGTGGGGGCTTGCCACTCTGGTAAGATAATCTGCAATTTTTCATCGGCAATGTGTTTTGCAACAATGAATGAAGGCAATAAGCTTATGCCTTCGCCCAATGCAGCCAAATCGGCCAGCACTTCTCCATTATCACATTCAAAGCAAAACTTGGGGCTTACACTTTGTTTTGTATGGTTCTTTGAAGTGAAACTCCACTCCATACCACTGGCCAAATTGCTATAGGCCAAACAAGTGTGGTCCATCAATTGTTTGGGCTCGGTGGGAATGCCTCGCCGTGCCAGATAGTTTGGAGAGGCCACCAGCACACGCGGCACCGGGCAAATTTTCCGCCAGATAGTGGATTTATCAGCTGGTGGGCCAGAGATACGCAGCGCCATATCAAACTCTGCTGCTAGAATATCAATGAAGTCGTCAGTCAGGCTAAGCTTTAAGTAGACATCGCTATACAAAATACGAAACTTGCTGATTGCGTCGGCTAGAAAATGCAAACCGAATGAAAGTGGGGCATTGACACGCAACTCGCCTGATAAAGTGTTTTGTTCAGCGTGGATAAATTCTTCGGCCTCCTGCAATTGATCTACGGCCTTGCCTGCTTTTTCAACGAAGTGCCGACCAGCTGTCGTGAGCATCACCTTGCGGGTGGTGCGCACAAAAAGTTGCACCCCAAGCTCTGCTTCGAGTTCGGCCACCACTCTGGTCACAACCGAGGGCGACAGGTTTAAGCGGCGCGCAGCACTTGCAAAAGCGCCAGTTTTTGCAACGGCGATGAAAACCGATATTTTTTCAATTTTGCCCAGCGCCATGAAATACTCCTGGCTTGACTATTATTCCATTTATAAGAATAAACAATGCTGATATATTGCTATTATCAGAATTATATTTTTGCACTATCTGTGGTTCAAGATTTCAGTGGAGACTATCATGTTGAACCAAATTAAAGGCTTGCATCACGTCACGTCATTTGCGGGTGATGCCCAAAATAACAATGCATTTTTTACCAAGACTATGGGGCTTCGCCGGGTGAAGAAGACGGTGAATTTTGACGCACCCGATGTGTATCATCTCTATTATGGCGATGAGCAGGGAACACCCGGATCGGTTATGACCTATTTCCCATTCCCCCATATTGGTGCGGGAAGGCCCGGCACTGGTGAAGTGGGCTCGACGGTTTTTGTTGTGCCAAAAGGATCGCTTGGTTTCTGGAAAGATCGCTTTGCTCAGCACAAGGTCGCGGGTCTTGAGGAGGATGAAAGCTTTGGCGCCAAACGGCTGCACTTCATCGGAGTGGATGGTGATGGTTTTGCTTTGGTTGAACAAGACGGCGATGCGCGCGTGCCCTATGTGCAAGGTGGCGTTGGCGCTGCTGAAGCTATCCGGGGCTTTCATTCAACCTCACTGCGCTTGCGCGATGATGGAGCCACAGCCGAGCTGTTAAAATTTATGGGTTATGAAGATGTTGAAACATCCGGACGCATTCGCCGTATGGCGATAAGAGGTGGCAATGGAGCTGATTTTATCGATATTGAAACCTTGCCGAATGTTGATGCGGCACGTGCCGGTTCCGGCTCCGTGCATCATGTTGCCTTCGCGGTTGAAAATCGTGCCACACAATTGGAAGTCCGCAAAGCATTGCTTGATACGGGTTATATGGTGACTCCGGTGATTGACCGCGACTATTTCTGGGCGATCTATTTCCGCACTCCGGGTGGTGTGTTGTTTGAAGTTTCCACCAACGAACCTGGCTTCAACCGTGACGAAGATACGGCCCATCTGGGTGAGGCTTTAAAACTGCCGAAGCAACATGAACATTTGCGCTCACAACTTGAACGGTCGTTGCAACCTATTACGGATGGTGCCTAACATGTCATTGAACACTTATCAGTTTATTGAGCGACCAGCCCCAGCTGGCGCGCCTCTGTTTTTTACCTTTCATGGCACAGGCGGAGACGAACAACAGTTTTTTGAATTGGCGCAGAATCTGATGCCTGCGGCTCATATTATATCCGTGCGCGGCGATGTTTCGGAGCATGGTGCGCTGCGGTTCTTTAAGCGCACTGGCGAAGGTGTTTATGACATGGAGGATTTGGCGCTTCGCACCAAGGCCATGGCGGAATTTGTGGCGGCACATAAGCTCCGCACCACAGCGACG
>JANYGE010000118.1 GCA_025362535.1 Hyphomicrobiales bacterium | reverse complement strand
TTTTTCGTTTAAGAAAAACTTAGCACCCAACAAGATGAAGAAGGGCGATGTCATCACCAAAGCAATCACCTGCCAAATCTGTACGCCATGCGCCAAGCCAAACACGAAAGCTTGGACACCCAGAGCTGAGAGAATAACGCGGATGATATGTTGAATGGGATAGTGTGTTTTCAAAGATGCCAAGCCGCTTTTCCAAATGAAAGGCAGTGACACAAGGAGAGCGATGAAATATTGCCAAAAGGCATCGGACGTGGGTTTGAAGCCAAGCCCGCCATATTCGGCAGAGCCCGTCACAGTTTGGGTAATCACATTGATAAGAGCAAAGGCAATGCCTGCCATCAGCATAAAGGCGGCACCTGCCAGGAGATTGTTATGCGAGGACTGATTCATGTGCGGCTTCTTTAACTTCCATCAAGAATTCAGGACGACATACGAGAACACTCCACATAAGCGAAATGCTGTAATCCCCACCCCGAGACCTGCCGGACCAGTCCGGCGGGTGGGGGAGATAGGAGCTATGCAGTAAAATGGCAAGTGCTGCTCATTGTGTTTCAAGCTTGAGAGATGTAATGCAACAAAAACACCGTCACCCCCCGCGAAGGCGGGGGTCTGCGTTTTGTTAAACAGAGATTCCCGCCTGTGTGGGAGTGATGGCTAAAATCGGAATGACGACGTCAAACATGACTACCCCACGTAAACCACCTACCGCAAGATCTGCCGCCCGTTTGGGTGCGGTGCAGGCGCTTTATCAAATGGATATAGCAACAGCTGACCTTGGCGAGACCCTCGCGCAATTCTCGAGTCGCGTTATGGGGGAAGATTTTGAAGATGGTCAATGTGGGGAAGCCGACTTCAAGCACCTTCGTGAGGTTGTTGAAGGGGCCGTGCGCGAGCAGGCTTTGATTGATCCTACGGTTGATAAATTGCTCGATAAAGACTGGCCCTTGCACCGGCTGAACGCAACGCTGCGTGCTGTCTTGCGGGCAGGGGCTTTTGAAATCATGTTCAAAGACAATGTGCCTGCAAAAGTGGTGATTAATGAATATGTGAATGTGGCAGGGGCCTTCTTTGATGGTGAAGAGCAAAACTTCGCCAATGCTGTGCTTAACAATCTGGCTCGCCAACGCAGGCCGGAAGAATTTGCGGTATGAACAGCCAAGCGCCACGCACGACCATTCTGCTGCTCGCCATCGCGCAATCGCTTTACTCATGTTGCGTTATTACAGTTTTTGCCACCGGGCCCTTGGTGGGCCTCATGCTCGCACCAAGCCAAGGCTATGCCACCTGGCCAGTAACCAGTTTTGTTGTGGGCTCCATGTTGGCGGTCTGGCCTGCCTCAGCCTTGATGAAAATCTTTGGCCGCAGACCGGTGTTTGTGGCGGGTGCATTATTTAGTGTGAGTGGAGCACTCGTCTCCATCTATGCGATCTATCACAATAATTTCTTTCTCTTCTGTTTTGGCGCAGTGCTGCAAGGCGTGTTGCAAGCCACCAGCAGCTTTTATAGCTTCGCCGCCGCCGAAGCGGCAGGACCGGCAGATAAATCAATTGCCATTTCCTGGGTGCTCACAGGGGGCGTGGTGGCCGCTGTGGCTGGCACGCTGATCTCGAGCCACACACGGGATTTATTGGCACCCTTCACTTTTGCTGGGACTTATGTGGCTGTTGTGGTCTTCGCTTCGCTCAGCCTCATTGTGTTTGCGTTTCTGCAAGTGCCCAAGCCAAGTGCTGCAGAAATCCAAGGCCCGCAAAGAAGCTGGCCGGAATTGCTGAAGCAACCCAAACTCATTATCGCTATGGCCACCGCGATCTTCTCTTATGCCTTGATGAACTTGATGATGACGGCAGCTCCAGTGGCCATGAAAATCTGTGGCTTTGACTCTGATGATTCAACCTGGGTGATCCAATGGCATGTGCTGGCCATGTTTGTGCCCAGTTTTTTCACAGGTTTGTTGATCAAGCGTTATGGTGTGAACCTGATTACGGGATTGGGCATGGCGATTTTAATCGGTGCGGGTATCACGGCTTTGGCAGGTATCACATTCCCACATTTTTCCGTAGCGCTCATTCTTCTGGGCCTTGGCTGGAACTTCGGTTTCATCGGCGGCATCACCATGCTCACCACCTGCTATGTGCCTTCCGAACGCGCCAAGGTGCAAGCTGTTAATAATTTCGGCGTGTCTCTCATGGTCGCCATCGCCTCAGCCAGCAGTGGCCAAATGCTCAGTCATTT
>JANYGE010000096.1 GCA_025362535.1 Hyphomicrobiales bacterium | reverse complement strand
TGGCCGATATGGATGCCGAAGATCAAATTGCAATCGACAAGGTAATGATTGCTTTGGACGGCACGCCAAATAAAGCGCGCCTCGGTGCCAATGCCATTCTTGGTGTGTCACTTGCTGTTGCCAAGGCCGCCGCTGAATCATGTGGCCTGCCACTTTACCGTTATGTCGGTGGTGCATCGGCGCGCACTTTACCCGTTCCAATGATGAACATCATCAATGGGGGTGCTCATGCTGATAACCCGATCGATTTCCAAGAATTCATGGTGATGCCAGTTGGTGCGCCAACCTTCAAGGAAGCCTTGCGTATGGGTGCTGAAATTTTCCACACCTTGAAGAGCGCGTTGAAGAAAGCGGGCCACAATACAAACGTGGGCGATGAAGGTGGCTTTGCGCCAAACTTGCCATCAGCAGAAGCAGCACTTGATTTCGTGATGAAGTCCATCGAGCAGGCGGGCTATAAGCCAGGCCATGATGTTTATCTTGCAACCGATTGCGCGGCCACGGAATTCTTCAAGAACGGCGCTTACGTTTATGAAGGCGAAGGCAAGACCCGTTCGATTAAAGAACAAGCAGAATATCTAGCTCATCTCGCCAAGACTTATCCTATCATTTCGATTGAAGACGGCCTGTCTGAAGATGATTGGGATGGTTGGAAGCAGGTAACAGATCTGATCGGCAAAACCCATCAACTCGTGGGCGATGATTTGTTTGTGACCAACACCAAGCGCCTGCAACGCGGCATTAAAGAACATATCGCCAATTCCATTCTGGTGAAGGTGAACCAAATTGGCTCGCTCACCGAAACTTTGGAAGCTGTGGAGATGGCCCATAAGGCTGGCTACACTGCTGTGATGTCGCATCGTTCTGGTGAAACCGAAGATTCAACCATTGCCGATTTGGCCGTGGCCACCAATTGCGGTCAGATTAAAACGGGCTCATTGGCACGGTCTGATCGGTTGGCAAAATATAATCAACTCTTGCGCATTGAAGAGGAGCTGGGCAGCCAGGCCGTTTATGCTGGTCGTTCAATTCTTAAGGCTTAAGTTTTTGCCAATGCTCACGCTTAAGCCCCCAAGGCTTGAGCGTGAGAGCTTTATTTCCAAACCATAAATATCGACCAAATCAGCCACAATGCCGAGACCAAGGCCTGAACCTGCCACCGTCTCATCGAGCCGGACACCACGCTCCAGAATCGAAGCGATTTTGTCAACCGGCACACCGGGGCCATCATCTTCAATTTTCAGAGCGTCGTCACGCCAAGAGACATAGACCTGTGTCTTGGCCCATTTCCGAGCGTTTTCCAGCAGATTGCCCACGCACTCCAAAAGATCATCAGCCTCCATGGCCATCGTCGCATCGGCAGGAATGGCTGAATGCCAGAGTAGGGCTTCGTTAGCGGAGGTCTTTTTGAGGGCATTCATCATCCGTGTCACAATGGGTGCTACGGCGGTGAGTTGAACAGCATGGCCACTTGCCATTCTGGCCCGCGCCAGTTCGCGCTCAACCAGTTGACGCATTTGATCGGCACTGTCACGAATATCTTGAGCTTCGCGATTGAGTTTTGACGCCTCTATTGAATCGGCAACGGCACTCATAATGGTGAGTGGTGTTTTTAAACCATGAGCCAAATTGCTGGCGCGCTGTCGGGCCCGCAGCAATTGGTTTTCACGGTCGCTAATCAGCGCATTCACCTCAGTAACCAGTGGCTCAACCTCACTTGGAAAAGTGCCAACGATATTTTGCGTTGTGCCGAAGCGAATTTTTTCAATATTTTTTCGCAAGGCTTCAAGAGGTCGCAGGCCGATAAAAATTTGCAAAAGAGATCCAGCGAGGAGGGCGGCGTAAAGCAAGCCCAACCCAAATATGAGATCGTAACCAAAGCTTTTCACGGTCGAATCAATATCATTGCGGTCCACAGCCATGGTAATGTTCAGCTGTCGCTCGCTGCCGTCAGTGTTGGGAATCACAATAATTTTTTCAAGCGCGAAAAGTTTGGCGGACTCAGGCCCCTCTATAACATGCACCACGTCTTTGAGTTCGGTTGTCGTCTTGCTCACGGTGGGAACAGGTAGGCTATCGTCAAAAAGGGAGCGTGAGCGCATGGGCGGTTTTCCCACCTCATTGATCTGCCAATATAATCCGCCATAGGGCTTCTGGAATCTTGGATCGCTCAACGTGGAGCGGGCTTTCAAGGTGCCAAATTCATCAACATGAACGCTCGCCACCAGCTGAGTAAAATGATTTTCCAATTCAGCAACTGCAGCGCGTTCAACGTGGCGTTGGAAAATAATATAAAAACTCATGCCAGCAATAAGAAGCGAAACACTTATGCCAAGTGCTGCCGCAAAGACGAGCCGCAGTTTGAGCGAGCCGGAGCTCTTCATAAGACATCAGCCGAAGCGATGAAATAACCAAAGCCGCGCTTGTTTTGAATAATCCCGGGGCCGAGCTTTCTCCGCAACCTGCTTACAATAGCTTCAATGGCATTGGCATCACGGTCATGGTCATGATCATAGAGATTTTCTGAAAGTTCACTGTGGCTGACGACACGTCCCTTTTGCAGCATCAGAAAATGTACCAAGCGAAACTCAAGAGAGGTCAAATTGGCAAGCACACCATCAACGGTGATCATGCGTGAACGCAAATCAATTTGCAATTTTCCAGCATCGATAACTGATTGGGCCTGACCGCCAACCCGGCGCAGCACAGCACGCAATCGCGCGAGCAATTCCTGCATTTGAAACGGTTTTGGCAGATAGTCGTCAGCGCCACTGTCGATGCCCTCAACGCGCTCACTCCATGTGCCACGCGCCGAGAGCACTACAACAGGTGTGTTGATGCCTTCCGCACGCCATTTGTGTAAGACACTGATGCCATCCAGCTTTGGCAGACCCAGATCAAGAATGATCGCTGCATAAGTTTCGGTTGACCCTTTGAACCAAGCCTCTTCGCCATCTGCTGCAATGTCTGGGGCATAACCCGCTGAGCGCAAGATATTTGCGATATTATTTGCCACAATGGGTTCGTCTTCGGCGATGAGAATTCGCATTGTTGCTAGAACTTTTTCATGGTTTTTGCATCGAGCATGACGGTATGCAAAAAAACAGCTTTAGAAAGAAGCTTGACCTCATAGACATAGCTTTTATCAATGGCCCGCAGCTTCACATCCAAAACCTTACCTGGATAATTGATATTGAGATAAGCGAGCAGCAGGGGCAAAGTTGCGGCATTGCCGCTGGAAATAGCTGTTTTAATCTCATCCTGATTCAGCACACGCCCTATTTCCCGCGCTGGCTTGATTGGGAAATGTAGATTTTGTGCGGCACCGCCTTGGCTTGCAAAACCTGATGAAGAGCCGGGGTCATCCTCGCCACCACCATCGTCGTCTCCATTTTTGCCATCGGTACCTCCACTCGTATCGCCACCATCCCCATTCTTACTGTCATCGGCGAGGGCCGGTTGCGATTGGAGCAACACAACGCTTGCCCCGAAAATTAAATGGAGCAATCCGCGCCGCGTATAAAGGTGATGGTCCGTCTCCAAAGTCGATAGCCTTAATTTTACGCATAACTAACAGCATTTGGGTCCCGGATCAAAACCCAGGTGAGGAGGCGGGGCAACTTGCCTTGATCTCACCTATCAGTTTGGTCCAGGACCCAAATAATGCAGAACGCTTTACGCGAGTGAAGATCATCGGGCAAATGATCTTGCGAAACTCGGAACTTACGACTGCACCAGTGTTTCGCCATTGTTTTTGGAACGCAACAGACGCAACGAAACACTCGAGCTGATGAATAGTTAATATTGCCTGACAGGCATCTGCTGTGTGCTGTCAGCAATTTGTCAGTTTGATGCCTTAGTGAAAGGCAGTTGCAATCTGACTCAACTTGGTGTCTCGCAAAGAGGCCGTCATCGCGCGCTCAGCATCACGCAGCTTGGGCATAAGGATCTGAAACATTTGTGCGGCAACGGGGCATTCCGCATCCGGATCAAGTTTATGCGCCTTAAAAACAGCTGAATCTTCAACAGCTTCGTAAATATCCGCTAGAGAAACATCACACGCGGTTTTGCTCAATGAAAAGCCACCGGCCCGTCCTGCCGTCGATAAAACTAATTTTGCCTTCTCAAGTTCAGACATTAGCCTACGGATAACCACAGGATTAGTGTCAACACTGCAGGCGATGGTGTTGGAGCATACCGGGCCTTTTCCAGCATTCCTTGCGAGAATGCAGAGCACGTGTATGGCGACAACAAATCGACTGCTGGATAACATAATAACCTCTGCAGCTTAGATCAGCCTAAAGTAACAAAAAATCAAGGTGTAAGATGAAGAAATGGCTTGAATTGGTTACGAAGTGTTAACCAGCTTGAGATCATGTAGGAGCAAAGGTGTTTGGCAATGCGACTCATGCACGTAAAAAAATATGAACTCTTGGTCAGCCTCGCCAGTATGGCCATGCTGGGCTATTTGGTATGGCATGGGTTTTATGGCACGCGCGGGTATCCTTACCGCGATAAGTTGGCGCTGCAATTGGATGTGCTCAAGGTTGAAAGCGATGGTATCATGAAGCAACGCCAAGCCATCGAAGCCCGGGTAAAATTGCTTCGCCCTGAAAGCATTGATCCCGATTATTTGGATGAATTGGCTCGAAGAGACCTTTTTCTGGTCAAAGCGACCGATGTGATCGTGACGTTCTCCAAGTAATTTTCCTGTTGAATCCGAACGGTAAACCAAAATCCAGTTAATCTGCTTTTTCGCAAGCCAGCACAATCATTTACTGCTAGATTTATCCCGTGAACAGGGAGAACACGCATGGCGGTGAGATCAGCTTATTTGGCAAAGAAGGGCGACAAGCCTGCAAAGTCCAAATCCGATTTGAAGAACTCGGGCTTACCAGCCGAGGAAGAACTTAAAGCCTATTATGACATGCTTCTGATCCGTCGCTTTGAAGAAAAGGCTGGCCAACTTTATGGCATGGGCTCGATCGGTGGTTTCTGCCACCTCTATATCGGTCAGGAAGCTGTGGTGGTGGGCATGCAAATGGCCGCTATTCCTGGCGATCAAGTGATCACATCTTACCGCGACCATGGCCACATGCTCGCATGCGGCATGGAAGCCAAGGGCGTTATGGCCGAACTCACTGGGCGTCAGGGCGGCTATTCCAAAGGCAAGGGTGGCTCCATGCATATGTTCAGCCGTGAAAAACAATTTTATGGCGGTCACGGCATTGTGGGCGCGCAAGTGCCATTGGGAGCAGGGCTGGCTTTTGCTAATAAATATCGCGGCAACAAGAATGTCTCGATGGCGTATTTTGGCGATGGTGCCGCCAACCAAGGCCAAGTCTATGAAACCTTCAACATGGCTTCAATCTGGAAATTGCCAGTGATCTTCGTGATCGAGAATAACCGCTATGCCATGGGCACATCAGCAGCCCGATCTACTGCTGCTTCCGATCATCTCGGCGCACGTGGCGAAGCTTTCGGCATCCCTTCAGAACAAGTAGACGGTATGGATGTGCGCGCCGTCAAAGATGCCGCCGACCGCGCTACCGAGCATTGCCGTTCGGGCGAGGGGCCTTATATATTGGAGATGATGACCTATCGCTATCGTGGCCACTCCATGTCCGATCCGGCTAAGTATCGCTCAAAAGAAGAAGTGCAAAAAATGCGCGAAGAGCATGATCCGATTGAGCAGGTGAAAGCGCGATTGCTGAAAGCCAACCGCGCAACTGAAGATGATTTGAAGAAGATGGATGCTGATATTCGAGAGATTGTGACCGCTGCGGCTGATTTTGCAGTCGCTGATGCCGAGCCGGATGCGTCCGAACTCTATACTGATATTTATAAGACAGCTTGAGGAACCCGAAACATGCCAACCATCCTCATGCCCGCCCTTTCCCCCACCATGGAAGAAGGCAAGCTTGCCAAATGGCTTAAGAAAGTCGGGGACCAAGTGAAGTCCGGCGATGTTTTGGCCGAGATTGAAACCGACAAGGCCACCATGGAAGTGGAAGCGATTGATGAAGGCACTCTCACGGCCATTTTAGTTCCGGAAGGAACTGAGGGCGTTAAAGTGAATGCGCCAATTGCGGTGATTGGTGAGGCTTCGGCCGCAGCAAGTCCCCCTCCGTCGCTACGCGACACCTCCCCCGTAAAGGGGGAGGACAAGGTGGCTCCGATTCTTTCTTCATCCTCCCCCCTTGCGGGGGAGGTGGCACGAAGTGCCGGAGGGGGCCTTCTCACTGACCCCGAAATTCCCGCTGGCACGGAAATGATCACCATGACGGTGCGCGAAGCGTTACGCTCTGCCATGTCCGAAGAAATGCGCCGCGACAAGGATGTGTTTCTGATGGGCGAAGAAGTGGGCCAATATCAGGGTGCTTATAAAATCTCACAAGGCATGTTGGATGAATTCGGGCCGGAGCGTGTTCTTGATACGCCAATCACTGAACATGGTTTCACCGGCATTGCCACAGGTGCGGCCTTCGCCGGCTTGAAACCCATCGTCGAATTTATGACATTCAATTTCGCCATGCAGGCGATTGACCATATCATCAACTCCGCCGCAAAAACGCTTTATATGTCAGGCGGGCAAATGGGCTGCTCAATTGTGTTCCGCGGTCCCAATGGTGCCGCCGCACGTGTGGGCGCACAGCACTCACAAGATTATACCGCATGGTATAGCCAAATCCCTGGCCTTAAAGTCATCGCACCTTATTCCGCTGCCGATGCCAAGG